>JAFSTR010000091.1 GCA_017445665.1 Butyrivibrio sp.
GCGCCGGTTGTTGTTCCCGCCGGTATCTGTGTACTTGAGAGTTTCCTGCCTGTAATAATGTGGGAAAAGAATGCCGCCATCCCCCTCTGTTTAACCTCCCTGGTCTCTCCGGGATTCATCAGCGTTCCTGCTATGTTCTCAAAAGCCTTGACCGACTTCGCATTAGGATACTGAAGTGATACCGGTGACTGCTGCATAACACTTCTGGCGAGCATCTGATCCTGAGGTATGGCTCCAAGATACGTCAGAGGGAGCTTTAAATACCTTGCAACAACTGCATTGAGCTTATTAAACAGCTGCTGTCCTTCATCATCGGAGGAAACCCTGTTGGATACTACCTTTACCTTGGTATTCTCCCTTGAAAATCTCGGCGACTGGTTAAGTGCCTTTAAAAGAGAATACGAATCGGTGATAGATGTGGGTTCCGGAGTTGTGACCAGAATGATCTCACCGCTTGCAACCAGAAACTCCATAACGGCACTGGAAATTCCGGCACCGGTATCGATTATGATTATGTCTGCAATTGCATCGAGCTGAGCCAGATTTACAATGATATACACAAGGTAATCACGGCTCAAATTGTACATTCCGGAAATACCCGATCCGCCCGATATAAAGCCTACTCCCTCAGGTCCCCAGGTGATTATGTCCTTTATGTTTTTTCCCTGATAAATAAGATCACTGAGATTATGTTTCGGTATCGTTCCGAACATTATCTCAATATTGGCAAGTCCAAAGTCGGCATCAAGTATGATGACTCTTTTCCCCATCTTCCTGAACTGAACGGCAAGATTTATGGCTACATTGCTCTTACCAACTCCGCCCTTTCCGCTGGTTACGGTAATTATTCTGGCCAGTGGTCTTTGGGGCTTACTCTGATTTTTAATTATATTTCTTAACTGTTGCGCCTGATCCATATATAAACACCCAACAAATTAGCTCTTTCCACCCAATAGATTTTTGACGATTCTCTGAGCATCAAATACAGCGATGTCATCCGGTACGTTCTGACCGTTAGTGATATAAGCAATAGGTGATCCGGTATGCATCCTGATGTTATAGAGATTCCCCTTTGCACCGGTCTCATCCATCTTTGTAAAGATCAGCTTATAAGCCACCATTTCAGAGTAAACATCTGCTATCTCAATAAGATCCCTATATTTGGTGGTTGCCGAAAGAACAAGATAATTCTCGCAATCCATCTCTTCTTCAAGAACTCTTATAAAGCTCTCAACGCTGGACTTAAGCTCATCGTTATGAAGAGAATGTCCGGCAGTATCAACCATTATATAGTCGTATTCTCTAAAGTCCTCAGCTGCCTGCTTCATCTCCTCAACAGAGTAGATAACCCTGAAGGGTATCTCGAGGATCGAAGCGTAGGTCCTGAGCTGTTCAGCTGCTGCGATCCTGTATGTGTCCACAGTAAGAAGTGCAACCTTCTTGTGCTGGGTCACGCTGAGCTCAGAAGCAAGCTTGGCAATTGTAGTAGTCTTACCTACACCTGTAGGTCCGATAAATATCTCGGCCATAGGTCCGTCATGATCGAGCTTGATAGGCTCTGACTTACCGAATTTGAGCACCATCTTCTGATATACATTTGAGAGGGCATAGTCAAAAGGCATACCGGGTTTGGCGAGCTTTTCAACTTCATCCGTAAGCTGATTTACATAGATCTCGTCAACTTCATTCTCGATAAGTGTGTTGTACAGCAGTTTGATAAAAGACATTGTCTCATCGGAAATGTCCTGATTTTTGACACTCTTTTCAGGCTCCTCTGTCTTTTCCGGAGAAATTGTCTTTTGCTCAGACTCAGCCTTCTCGGATTTGAGGAAGTTCTTTTCCAAAAGATTACTCAGATTGTCGAGCTTCTCTTCGATTGCACTGTTCTCATCCCTTATGTCAGGCGCTTTGGCTGCTGTCATATTGGACGAAGCAAGGATCGTATCTCTCTGAGCATTGTCCTCTGAAGGAACAATCTTTTTTGCCTGTGTGCGCTGCGAATTTTGAGGCGAAAAAGTCCGCTGCGGTCTCTCTGTCTCCTCCTCGAGTCCCACAGTGACCTCAATTTTCTGAGGTTTAAAGAATGAGAAAAATCCTGTCTTTTTGGCAGGTTTGACCGTCATTACAACAATGCCCGGTCCGAGTTCTCTTCTGGCTTCTTCCGTCGCCTCGCTTTCAGTTTTTCCAACATACTTTTTAATAATCATCTTATGCCGTTACCATCCCCACTGATTGTAGTTCGATTGTCGGTTCAACTTCGTTGTAAGAAATTACAACTAGATCCTTGTAGTAGTCCTGAGTCATTTTCTTAAAGTACATTCTGACAATCGGCGATGCCATGATAATAGCCATCTTGCCGGCTTCTTCGAGTCTTTGTATATTCTCCCCAACTGCTGTAAGAATTGCCTTGGTCCGTGCGGGATCAAGAGTAAGGAACGCGCCTGTCTCAGTCTGTTTGACGCTGCTCATGATCTCCTGTTCAAGCTTAGGATCCAAAGTGAGGACACTGGTCGTCTCCCCCGTTGCAAAGTATTTACTGGATATAGCTCTCTTCAGACTCTGTCTTACATACTCTGTAAGAATATCCGGATCATGAGTTGAAGGAGCAAAATCTGCAAGTGTTTCAAAGATAGTAACAAGATCACGGATTGAGACGCCTTCGCTGAGCAGATTCTGAAGAACCTTCTCAATTTCACCAAGGCTCATGAGCTTAGGCACAAGCTCGTCCACCAGAGCCGGATTGTTCTCCCTGAGGTTATCAACAAGGTTCTGTACATCCTGCCTTGTCATAAGCTCAGCAATATGTTCTCTTATGATCTCTGTAAGGTGTGTAGCAATGATGGAAGGAGGATCAACAACCGTATAACCAAAGCTCTCGGCTCTTTCCCTCTGTCCTTCTGTGATCCAGGTAGCAGGAAGATGGAATGAAGGCTCCACTGTAGGGATACCTGTGATTTCTTCCTCGACATGTCCGGGATTCATGGCCATGTAGTGGTCGAACAAAATCTCGCCGTCGCTGACCTGTATACCTTTAATTTTAATGATATATTGGTTGGGATTCAACTGAATATTATCCCTTAAACGGATGATCGGTACCACAGTACCAAGTTCAAGAGCGATCTGTCTTCTGATCATTACTACACGATCCAGAAGGTCTCCACCCTGATTAACATCCGCCAGCGGAATGATTCCGTAACCAAATTCAAGCTCTATCGGGTCAACCTGAAGAAGACTTGTTACATTCTCGGGCTGTCTGATCTCCTCAGCCTTCTGTTCCTCTTCGGTGGCAACTTCTCCCTCAACCACAGCTTCTTCCATGGTCTGGGAGGTGATCCTGCCAAGCACGATAAAGGCTGCTCCAAAAGCAACATAGAGCACCGTTGGAAGAGGTGAAAAAATACCAAGGCCGGCAACAACAGCACCTACAAGGTAGAGGGTCTTGGCTGTACCAAAGAGCTGTCCGATAAGCAGATGTCCGAAATCCGCCTCTTTGGAGCCTTTTGTTACAAGAATACCTGTAGACATTGATATCATCAGTGAAGGAATGGAACTTACAAGTCCGTCACCCATGGTAAGGATTGAATATGTATTTATTGCAGTATTTACATCCATCCCCATTCTGAGGATGCCCATTGCAATACCTCCAATGAGGTTAACTGCAGTGATTATAAGACCGGCGGTAGAATCTCCCTTTACATACTTGGTAGCACCGTCCATAGCTCCGAAGAAGCTTGCCTCTTCCTGTATCTTATCACGTCTGGCCTTAGCCTCGACGTCGGTTATAGCACCTGTATTAAGATCTGCATCGATGGCCATCTGTTTACCGGGCATAGCATCCAGTGTGAAACGGGCCGATACTTCAGCGACACGCTCAGAACCCTTGTTGATGACCATAAGCTGAACTATGATAAGTATTACATAGACAATGGCACCAACGATAAGGTCTCCGCCACCCACGAAAGATCCAAACACTTCAATAACCTGTCCGGCACTTCCCTGAGTCAGGATAAGTCTCGTGGAAGAAACATTAAGTGCTATCCTGAAGATTGTTGTAAAAAGCAGTATTGTCGGGAAGAAAGACATCTGCAATACATCCGTTGCAAACATGGCTGTGAACATGATCACGAAAGAAAGTGACATATCAAAGGCCAGTAAAATATCAAGCAACCAGTCCGGAAGCGGAATAATGAGCATGACAATAGCTGCGACGATATAAAGCGCCAGACCATAATCAAATACACGATTCTTGATTTTGCCGATATCCATCATTATCCTCCTTCCGTCAGATTAGCAGTTCCTTTTAAACCTTGCCCTGTAAGTGGTAAACATAAGCCAGAACTTCAGCCACTGCCTTATAGAGCTCAGGTGGAACCATTTCGCCCACTTCCACGTTTGCATAAAGCATACGGGCAAGAGGCTTGTTCTCTACAATCTCTACCTTGTTATCTTTAGCTATCTCTTTTATCTTCTGAGCCAGATAATCAGCACCCTTTGCAACAACTACAGGCGCATCCGCCTCATCTGCATCATACTTGATGGCAACTGCATAGTGAGTAGGGTTCGTGATGACAACGTCCGCCTGCGGGAGCTGCTGCATCATTCTTCGCCTTGAAGCCTCCATCATTCGACGCTTCTGGGCACCCTTGACCTGAGGATCTCCTTCTGAGTTCTTGTACTCATCCTTGACCTCTTTCTTGGTCATCATCATATCTTTGTTAAATTTCCTTCTCTGATAGATCAGATCTATAAATGCAATGATCATATAGGCAGCAGCAATCCTGAATCCCAGGTCAATGATAAGATTTCCCATAAGGCCTATTGCCTGCTTAAGGGGCATATCATACAGAAGGAAAAGAGATTCCGTCCTGCCTGTAAAGAAGGAATAAATAACAACGGCCATAACAGCCAGCTTAAGTATTGACTTCAAAAAGTCAAAGAGCTTTCTTGCGGAAAAGATCTTTTTCATACCGCTTATGGGGTTTAGCTTACTAAGCTTAGGCTGAAGCGGTTTTGCAGTCGGTTTAAATCCAACCTGCACAAGGTCGGATACAAAGGCAATTATGAATGCGACGATGAAAAAAGGCGCAGACATAAGAAGCATGGTTAGTATCGCATTTGACAGGATGCTCCTTATATATGCGATCGGGAGCATACCGTCGTAAGTTCTTGCCACATTGGGTATATTGTTATAAACCCTCTCAAAAAGTGTCTGAAAGTTAGTCCCCAAAAAGGGGTAAATAACCCGGATAATGACAAATAGCGCAAGTAAAGAGAACGCAGTAGCAATTTCCTGACTCTTTGCCACCTGCCCTTCCTTTCTTGCGTCGTCGAGCTTTTTTTGCGTTGGCTGCTCGGTCTTCTCGGCGCCGTTTGCATCCTCAGCAAAAAACTGCAGATCATATTTTATTAAAAGGGCTTCAGTATCAGCCACTCTGCATGCTGTATACAAACTGCTGTATCATCTCCTTCATATTGATGTATATAAAGTTCGAAGCATCCGATAACATCGTCACAGTTATGAACATGATCACAAGGCCAACAACTATCTTTATCTGAATACCCACAGAGAACATGTTCATCTGCGGTGAAACCTTAGCAAGAACACCGAGAACTACGTTTGTCACAAAAGTGATGATAAATATCGGAAGGCAGATCCTGAATCCGATGACAATGTAGTCCTTCATGAATGCCAGCATTACATTAAGCATCCTGTCGGTATGTATCACAGCGCCATTTATCGGTATCATGGTAAAAGAATCTACCAGCGCCCTTAAAATATACTGATACATCCCGGTTATTATGAGGGCTATTGTAAGGTACTGCGAATATAGTGAACCGGTGATGGTAACCTGTTGATCAGTAGCCGGATCCATCATTGATACCATTGAAAGACCTATCTGCATATCGACTACGCTTCCTGCAAAAGCAGTTATCTGCTGACACAGCGTAACAGCAAAGCCGATCAGAAGGCCTACCATTGCCTCTTTTAAAACAATTACCGTATATCCGGCCACGGTATTGTAGTCAGGCGGATAAAAGGGAACTGCTCCGTACAAAAGAACTGAAAGCAGCAGTCCATAACCAATCTTGACCATACCCGGCGTCTGTCTTCCACCAAAGAACGGACATACAAAAATGAAGCTCATTATCCTGACAACTATAAGAAGATAAACTTCCAAGTCGCCATAACTGAAGGTATGATTGATCATGCTTCTCTCCTAGCGTACATACCTTGAAAAATCCGACCAAAGCTTAGTAATATAACCGGAAAGCTCTGTCATCATCCAGTTGCCCAAAAGCATGATCATAACAAATACTCCGATAACCTTGGGCACGAAAGTAAGCGTTTGTTCCTGAATGGATGTAACGGTCTGAAAAATGGATACGATAAGACCGATTATCATCGAGGTAAGAAGTACAGGAAGCGACATTCTGATTATGAGCATAAGGGCTTCCGAAACTATTTGATTTATATCAGCCAGTGTGATCATAAAGCGCTCCCTTCCGTTCTCTAGTAGAACGATTTAACGAGGTTACCGATGATCAGACTCCAACCGTCTGCCAGCACAAAGAGAAGTATCTTAAAGGGCAGCGAAATGGTGGTTGGCGGCAGCATCATCATACCCATACTCATGAGTACCGATGCCACAACCATGTCGATCACGATAAACGGAATATATATCAAAAAGCCTATGATAAAGGCAGTTCTAAGTTCACTCACAATAAAGCTGGGAACGAGTACCACATTGGGTATACTCTCAAGTTCCCCGTCCCACTCAATGCCGTCTATCTGCATAAAGAGCCTGACGTCCTTGGTCTGGGTCTGACCGTACATAAACTGTCTGAAGGGCTTCATCACCTCGGTGAAGAATTCCTTCTGATCCATATCACCGTTCTCAAAAGGAATTACAGCAGTGTTGTAAGCTTCTGTCAGGGTGGGCTGCATGATAAATAAAGTCATAAAAAGCGCAATCCCTATCAGTACCAGGTTCGGCGGCGAAGTCTGTGTACCGATCGCAGTACGGGTAAAATGCAGTGCTACGATGATCCTGGTAAAAGACGTCATCATCACAACAAGTGTTGGCGCAAGGGATATAAGCGTCAGCGTGATCAGGATCCTTAAAGATCCGTTAAGCATACCGTTACCGTTGTCATAGGTAATTGTCACGGTGTTTGCTATATTGAGTTTTTTCAGGTCCTCCGGAGTCTCGGCGGAACCCGGATCTGTGATATTGGTCCTCTCATCCTGGGTACCGGTCAGATTGGTATCTCTGTCTACGGTAGGATCAGTCGGCGTTGTATCACTTATTATGTTTTCTGTAGCGTGAGTCGTAAGGGGAATAGAAAACGCCAGAAACGAAAACATGGCAAGACAGGCAAGGGCTGATAGCAGCCCTCTCCGTAAAAGATGTATGATCTCTTTGTTAAAAATCCCAGCTCCCCTGTTCTTACCCATTTACTTCTTGTTCTCACCCTTTATCTTTTCAAGGATATCCTTGAAACTTAAGTTGTTTTCAGGATCATCTTCCTTGATGATAAGGTCCTCCTTGGAAATCTCTCCTAAATTTGTTATCTCATCTTTTCCAACACCGATAGCTACGTATTTCCCTCCAATACGGACTATCTGTATATACTTGGTCGTTGAGATCCTGGCAGTCTCGATAACTTCGATATTACCGGAAGATTTCTTTTCCCTCTGGTATCCTGCCATCCATTTGGTAAAAAAGTATGTGGCAGCCAAAACAGCCACGAAGATAATGAGCATAGATATAAGCTGTAAATATGAATCCATAGTCTATGCTCCTGTCTTATTGAACAATCTCGGTCACACGTACGCCAAAGCTTTCTTCGATTACTACAACTTCGCCCTTTGCAACAAACTTGCCGTTAACAAGAACGTCTACAGGCTCGCCGGCAACCTTATCAAGCTCTATGATGGTTCCCGGAGCAAAGTCTAAGATATCTGCGATAGGTTTAGCTGTTCTTCCAAGCTCAACAGTAACCTCAAGCGGAACATCCTTGATGATTCCAATGTTCTCGCCGCCTGCCATTATTGTTGTTCCACCTGTGAAGTTCTGGAACTGAGCAGGCTGGATGTTCATGTTCATCATCTGAGGTGCCATCTGCATCTGAGGCATAGCCATCTGCATCTGTGGCATTCCCATCTGAGGCATCGGACCTCCTGCCATCATTGAAGGATCCATTCCCGGCATTGGCTGAGGTGCTGCGCCCTGCATTGGCATAGGCTCCGGTGCAGGTGCTGCTTGCGGTGCAGGTGCAGGTTCAGGCTCTGAAGAGCCCGCATCGCCTGTAATGACAGTATCCTTAAGAGTCTTGGCAAAG
Organism: Butyrivibrio sp.; assembly: GCA_017445665.1. Classification (GTDB taxonomy): domain Bacteria; phylum Bacillota; class Clostridia; order Lachnospirales; family Lachnospiraceae; genus Butyrivibrio. Next base: position 8,344 of record JAFSTR010000091.1, read on the forward strand.
TCTATTGGATACAACTGCATAAGTGTTGAATCCACAAGATCTCCGACCTGCATCTTAAAGGAAATCTTAACGAAGGTTCCTGTCAGGAATTCCGCAATATCGGAAGGATCATCGTTGATCATGTCAAGAAGTGTAGCCTGTGGCGGGCTGATATCAACCTTCTGATTGATCATGGTAGAAAGAGATGTGGCAGCAGCTCCCATCATCTGGTTCATCGCCTCAGAAATAGCAGATAACTGCAGCTCTCCGATTTCTCCGTCTGTATTGGTGCCGTCACCTCCCATCATGAGGTCGGTGATGACCATAACATCATGTTCTTTCAGAATAAGGATATTTGTGCCGTCAAGACCTACAGTGTATTTGATCTGAATAAATACACAGGGCCTCTCATAGTTGTTGATAACATTTTCCCAGTTGGCAAGCTCAACCTGAGGGGTTGTGATATTAACCTTCTGGTTAACAAGGGAATACAGCGTTGTAGCTGAAGATCCCATGCTGATATTGGCAACCTCACCAATAGCATCCTTTTCTGAATCATTTAACAAAGACTCATCAATACCACTGCCTCCGCCTGATGCAACAGCTGCATCAGCAGGAGCCTCCATCCCCGAATCTGAAGGAGCATCTGCAGGTGCAGCATCGCCCCCACCGGATGTATCCATACCGGCCAGCAAAGCATTAATTTCGTCCTGAGATAACATTCCATCCATGCTCCTACTCTTCCTCCTCTCTTA
>JAFSTR010000092.1 GCA_017445665.1 Butyrivibrio sp.
GTTTTTGTTTGGTATTGTCTTAACTCATCTGACAATATTATATTAACAAGCTAATATGTCTAAAAGATGATTTGAAGTAACCATTCTTTTAATTAATTGTAAACAAATTGTAAACGTCAAAGAATCGAGTGAATACCCGATACTCTGACGTTTTTTTAATATTAATTTCACAATTAACCGTTGGGAAAAGAATCGATATAGTGATAAAATTATTATGAATACGCATTGCTGAATTGGCGGTGTTTGGTTTGTGTGCCATCTTTTATGAGGGTAACATGGATATGCGTAAATTACTGGCTAGCATACATGTAATCATCATATGCGTCCTTTTAAATCTGGCAGGAAGGACTATAGCTACATCACTTTCCCTTCCGTTCTGGCTTGATTCAATTGGGACTATTGCTGCTGCAGTGACGCTGGGGCCTATTGCCGGTGCGCTTTGCGGACTTCTTCTTAATGTGATCATATCTGTTCAGGCACCCGAGTCCCTTCCATATATGATAGTTTCTATTGCTATTGGTCTTTCTGTGGGATTTTTCTATCCCAAGAAAAAGGCGAGTGCTTTCAGGGCTGTATCTGCCATGGTCATGACGGGGCTGATCTCTGCCATAATTTCCACACCTTTGAATATTGTTATGTATGATGGAATGACAGGCAATGAGTGGGGAGACACCTTTATGGACATGATCTCTAATGAGATCCATGTTCAGGTCATCACTACATTCCTGGGAGAAGCATTTGTTGACATTCCCGATAAGGTTGTCAGCTTTGTTGTCGCTTTTGCTCTTATTCAACTGGTATCTTTGATAAGCAGGCGCCATAGGTTGGCGGTCAAAAATATCACGACTCTCCTGGCGATATCGCTTGTATCTTCAATGCTTCTTTTCCCGGCACAGACCTATGCTGCTGATTTTGGCTCGGAATACGCAGGAAGTATCTATGATACGGACAGTGGACTTGAGTCGGTTGAGATAAATGCCATCGCGCAGACCAAAGACGGTTATATGTGGGTTGGATCATTTTCCGGTTTGTACAGATACGACGGATTCAGGTTCAGACCTTTTTCCATAGATGAGCGGATCAAAAACGTTATGGTGCTGTTTGTGGACTCAAAGGGCAGACTGTGGATCGGCACAAATGATACCGGAGTTGCCTGCTATGACGTGGAGACGGGAGCGGTTGATTTCTATGATACTGAAAGAGGTCTTGCTTCCGATGCTATAAGAGCTATCTGCGAAGATTCGGAAGGAAATATTTACGTTGCTACAATCAAGCAGCTCTGTAAGATAGAACAAGACGGCAATATAGAAGTCTTCGAAGCAAAGAGCTTTTATGGCGTGAGCAAATTGAGTTCGAGTGGAGATACTGTAGCCGGTGTAAGAAGTGATGGAAGTCTTATGATCTTCAAAGACAAGAAGATCATTTATGTACTTGCGGGAAACTTTACTGATATAACCAAGGAAGAGGAAGGCAATTACATAATCGGAACGAGCAATAATGTGACCGGCAGGCTGTATATCAAAGAAGGCATGACTGATATCATGTCCAAACACCTTTCAGGTAAGCTTACTTATTTTAATGACATTCTTTATTCCAAGACCTTTAAGGGGTACTTTGTGGCCTGCGAGAATGGTCTGGGATTCATATCGGACACCGGTGTGGTTACTGACCTTTCCACATCGGATTTCAACACCTCAATAGTTGATATTTTTGTGGATTATCAGGATAACGTCTGGTTTGCTTCCAATAAGCAGGGTATCAAGAAGTTCTCCTGGAATCCTTTTGAGGATATCTATGCAAAAGCAAATCTCCAGAATGAAGTAGTTAACAGCGTTATGGTCAAGGATGGAATGCTCTATGCAGGAACCGGCACGGGACTTAAGACGATCGATCTTAAGACCTTCTATTCTGTGCCTATTCCTCATCCGGAGGTCCTTAGGGATGTCAGGATCAGAGACGTCATGAGTGACAGAAATGACAATATCTGGTTTAGTACCTATGGCCCTGCGGGACTTATTGTGATGCATCCCGATAAGACCATAATAAATTATAACCGCAAGTACGATGGTACCGAAGGCGAGAAGTACAGAGCTACCTACGAGCTTTCAGACGGAACAATTGTTGCTCTCTCGACCACGTGTCTGAACTTTATCAGGGATGAACGTATTTTCAAAAAGCTCGGTGAAGATGACGGTATAACAGCATCTGTATTGTGTATTGTCGAGGACGCAGACGGAACTATATATGCCGGATCGGATGGCGGAGGAATCTTTGTCATAAGGGATTACAAAGTAGTAGACACCATAGGCCCCGAAGACGGGCTTAAATCTCAGGTTGTCATGAAGATAACACCGTGCAGGGGTGGATTCCTCTATGTGACAAGTAATGCAATTTACTATGATAACGGAACACAGATAAAGGCTCTGAGTTCATTCCCGTACAGTAATAACTACGATGTGTTCATTGCAGAGAATAATAAGGCATGGGTTCTTTCCAGTGCCGGTATTTTCGTGCTGGATGAAAAAGATCTTCTGGCAGACAATGCAAACAATTACATGCTCCTCAACAGGACAAGAGGCCTTAACACCTCAGTTACTGCAAACGGGTTCTACTCACTCAAAGGTGATAACCTGTATCTGCCTTGTACTGACGGTGTAAGAAAAGTTTCGATATCAGATTATGACTCTTTTAACACATCATATGAGATCAGGGTTTCAGAAATCCTGGCCGGGGATGATGTGATCGAACCGGTAAACGGAGTTTATACTATTCCGGCCATTTCGGGACGTATTGTCTTTGACGTGGCAGTAATGAACTATGCGCTTTCCAATCCGCTCCTTCACATCTTCCTTGAGGGAACAGAAGACGAAGGTATTACATGTTATCAAAGAGACATGCAGTCTTTGATCTATACAAACCTGCCTTTCGGAGAATATAAGCTTCATGTGCAGGTTCTTGATACTGCGGGAAAACATGTCATCAGAGAAGAGGTATTTAAGGTAAACAAGGAGTCACAGCTCTATGAGCGAAGCTATTTCAAAATCTACCTGTTTATGGTAGGATTTTTGCTGGTGACATACATTGGCTGGGCTATTGCATCGCTGATACAGGATATGAACAATATCCAGCGCCTCGAGCAGGAGGCGACCAAGGATCCTCTGACGGGACTTTTGAACAAAAGAGGTTCGTCTGCGGCCATGAATGACGTCCTGGGAAAGCATTCCGGAATACTGGCCATTCTTGACCTCGACAGCTTCAAGCCTGTCAACGATATCTATGGTCACGATATGGGTGACCGTATGCTCATCGATCTGGCTGAGCTGCTAAAACAGAGTGCTGACGGCAGGGATGTACTCTGCAGAATAGGCGGAGATGAGTTCCTGGCGTTTTATGTCGATGCTACGCATGATATGATCAAGGAAAAGACAAAGTTCCTCAACGAGCAGATAGTTAAGAGTGCCAAGAGGCACATGGGCGAGGATATGAACATTCCTCTCGGAGTATCGGTCGGTGCGGTAACTGTTCTTGCAGGCGAGGAGGCAGAGTTTGATGCGCTCTTCAGAAAAGCTGACAGAGCATTGTATTCAGTGAAAAATGCCGGTAAGCACGACTGCAGACTCTACGAAGAGATTGTGGCCATGGTTGATTCCGATGATGCAAACATATCGGGAATTATGGAACTCAAGGCCATTCTCGGGGAGAGAGGTAAGTCCGACAAGCCGTACAGAGTTGAGCGCGAGAGAATGCAGGACATCTACAGGCTTCTTGTCAGATTGGGCGACAACGATGTTGTAAATTCATCTCTGGTGCACTTTACTATCTCTGAAGAAGGCGATGAACAGGTAACTCCCGAGATAATGGAGCACTTCCTGGATCTGCTCAAGGAGAACTTAAGGAACGTTGATGTATACGGCAATGACACCGGAAGCAGAGTCATCGTGCTTTTGACTGATGTCGATCTGAAGACGGCAGGCAAGATAGCTGACAGGATAGTAAATAAATGGAATGAACAGCCAAAGTGTAGTGGCTATATTGTCACCTACGAAAAGGAGATACTCTAAATTGCTTAAGACAGTAGCATTTATCCCGGAGGATGAGGATTCCTGGGATGAGAGCGTATTAAAGGCTGTAAAAAACACTTCAGCCTACATTGAAGATAACGGATATAAAACTATAGTGGCAGATGGAAAGGATCCGCTGCCACTTTCCATGTCTGAAAATCCGAAGGAAACGCTGGTCATAACGGACGGTCCTTTTCTGGCAAAAGAGCTGACAGACAAGGGTTATTACTGCGTGGGATTTTTGCATGATAACAACAGGGGAACAGCTTTTCCGGGACTTAAATATATCTTTTCCGACATAGAAGAGCTGGATATTGATTCCTTTGTAAAGGTCTATCAGCGCTACGCCGGAGAGCCCTGGGAGGTTATTGAGACTGACAGGCTCATGATCCGGGAAACCACAGTTGAGGATGTGGATGAGTTCTATAAGATATACAGTGATCCTGAGATGACCAGATTTATGGAAGGACTCTTTGAGGATCCTGAAGATGAAAAAAGATATCAGAAGGATTATATAAAAAAGGTATACGGCCTTATGGGCTTTGGGGTCTGGACTCTTGTTAGAAAAGAAGACATGAGGGTGATAGGCCGGGCAGGATATTCTGTCAGAAACGGTTTTGATGAGGCAGAGCTTGGTTTTCTTGTGGGAAAAGAATTTCAGAGGCAGGGATACTGTATGGAAGCCTTAAGAGCCATAATGGATTACGGAAGAGACGTACTTGGTTTTGACAGCGTACAGACTCTGGTCAAGGCTGAAAACGCTGTATCCATCCACATCTGTGAGAAACTGGGATTTAAAAAGATCGGAGAAGTCAATGTGGAGGAGAACATATACGGAGATGAGTACAAAGACGGTCAGAGAGTTTCACTTGGTGGTCCACAGTTCGGAAAGTATATCAGAATGATATTTTTATGGTAATTTTTAGCTTAATCTTGTAAGATAATAGCTGTAAACGTGAATAAAATGGAAATAGAATGAGAATTGGTAGGAGAAAATGAACTCACTGGAAGTATTTAGTCTGATCGCAGGACTGGTAGGCGGTCTTGCAATGTTCCTTTACGGAATGAATGTAATGAGTGGCGGACTCACAAAAGCCGCAGGAGGCAAGCTCGAAAGCGTACTTGCCAAAGTGACTGAGCACAAGGTAATAGCATATCTTTTTGGTGTCGGCGTTACAGCGCTGGTTCAGTCTTCATCTGCATCTACCGTTATGGTAGTAGGTCTTGTTAATTCAGGGATAATGACCCTTAAGCAGGCAGTAAATGTTATTCTGGGTGCCAATCTTGGTACAACCTTTACTGCGTGGCTTCTTTCATTGAACGCAATCAGCAGTGACAACTTTATCATCAACCTGTTAAAGCCCAAGTCCTTTACGCCGTTTTTGGCCCTTATAGGTATTGGCCTTTACATGTTTTCCAAGAATGATAAGAAGAAAAACATAGGAACTATCCTTCTTGGTTTTTCAGTTTTGATGTTCGGAATGAGCACCATGTCTGACGCGGTTTCACCTCTTAAGGATGTGGACAGCTTCAAGGCAGTTCTGACAACCTTCAGCAATCCTGTGATCGGATTCCTTGTTGGTATCATCTTTACAATGGTCATCCAGTCTTCAGCCGGAACCATCGGTGTGTTGCAGGCGTTGTCTCTTTCTGTCAAAGTTAAGTACAGCATGGCAATACCTGTTGTAGTAGGTGCCGAGGTCGGAACCTGTATCACAGCAATCCTTTCATCTCTTGGCGCCAACAAGAACGGTAAGAGAACAGCTCTTATGCATCTGTACTTTAACCTGATCAAGGCAACAACCTTTATGATCCTGTTCTATCTGATCCACTCTATCGTGAACTTTGCATTTATGGACAGCGACATCGGTATGGTTGGAATCGCCGGTATCCATACACTGGTCAACCTGGTAGCTACTCCGCTCATGCTGCCTTTCTCAGGTCTGCTTGTAAATATGGCAATGAAGACTATTCCTATCGACGAGAAGGAAAAGAAGGAGCAGGAGGAGCAGGAAGGTATCCGCACACTGGATCCACGCTTCCTTTCAAACCCGCCCTTTGCTCTTGAGCAGGCAAGGCTTGCAGCGATCGCAATGGCCAATATGAGTAAGAACGCTCTTTACGAGGCAATCGGACTTATCGAGAACTTTGATGAAGAGAAGGCTGCAGATGTTGATTACCTTGAGAGAAAGGTTGATACTTACGAGGATCAGCTTGGAACTTACCTTATGCAGATCAACGCCCATCATCTGGGGGTCAAGGATTCCCATACCCTGTCAGTTCTTTTGCACTGCATCACAGACTATGAGCGTATAAGTGATCATGCGCTGAATATCATGCAGAAGGCCAGAGGCATGAGCGAGAGTAAGAGAGAGTTTACTCCAAAGGCCAAGTCCGAGATGGAGATCTTTTCCAATGCGGTAAAAGAGATTATGGATCTCTCCATAAGAGCTTTCGAAGCTCAGGATGTTGATCTTGCCAAGATGATCGAACCACTTGAGGAGACCATTGACGGTATCAACATGGAGGTCAAGAGAAGACATATCAGGAGACTCAGAAAGGGCAAGTGCACTATCGAGCAGGGCTTTGACCTCTCGGATATCAGCACGGACTTTGAGCGTATTGCAGATCACTGCAGTAACATCGCCGTTGGTCTTATTGAGGTTGATGAGGACGCTTACGATGCCCATGAGTATATCGAGCACCTCAAGGCCGACAAGGGCAAAGAATTCGAGAAGGCAGTCGACTTCTACCAGAGAAAGTATCTGTTGCCTTCAGTTAAGTACTAAGTAATATTAACCGGGGATAAAAGTGTTATGAACATTAGAAAGCTGAACAGGCTTGACACACTTATAGAGAAACAGAGAGAAGCAGGCGCACTTCAGGGTGCCAAGATAATTGTTGAACACAAGGGAAAAAGAGTTTACGAAAATCACTACGAGCCGGACAGAGAAGACAGCATCTACAAGATATTCAGCATGACCAAGCCTGTCACAGCTCTTGCAGCGATGATACTGTATGAGCGCGGCGAACTCGACCTCATGAGAAAGGTATCGGATTTTCTTCCTGCCTATGAGAATGTAAATGTGGTTTCGTTCGAAGGTATAAGAAGGGCAGTAAACCCTATTACTGTAAAAGATCTTTTAAACATGACCTCAGGTATTGTAATGCCGGGAGAGTTTGGCGAGGCAGAAAGACTCATGGCCAAGATCGTCAGGGAGGCCAGAACCCAGAGAGAATCAGGGATACTAAAGAGCAATGTTGATATCTGCAACAAACTTGCAGAAGCAGGTGTTGCCTTTGAGCCGGGAGAGTATTTCAGATACGGATACTCAGCCGATATCCTTGGCGGAGTAATTGAAGTTATCACAGGCAAGAGTTTGTCTGAGTTTTTTAAAAAAGAGATCTTCACTCCCCTGAACATGGAAGACACCGGATTCAAGATTGATGAGGGGAAAGAGTTCAGGGCAGCAGTTCTTTACAGAAGAGATAAAAACGGCAAAGTAGTCAGGGCCGAGGACGATGTCAGAAGGCGCATGCAGATGGAGAACCCTTCAAGGGATCCATGGTTTGAGAGCGGTGGAGCAGGTCTTTATTCCACGGCTGCAGACTATGCCCATTTTGCACAGATGCTTCTCAACAAGGGATCTTACCACGGCAAGGAACTCATCGGCAGGAGAACCTTTGAATTCATGACATCGCCTCAGCTGAGTGCCCAGCAGCGCACAACGCTTGATTTTGAGTCATGTATCGGATATGACTACGGCAATTTCTTCAGGATCCTCACTGATCCGGCCATGGCAGTCTCCAACGGCAGTATCGGAGAGTTTGGCTGGGACGGCAGTGGCGGAACATACTTCTTTGTTGACCCGAATGAGGAACTAATATTTATCTACATGCAGCAGATTGAGGGAGGCTGTGACTACAGCTTCATAAGAGGACTCAGGCAGATTGTATACGGTGCATGTTAACGGAGCTTTAAAATGGAATTCGAATATATAGAGAAAAAAGAGCAGGGTAAGTTCATCAATCGCTATGATGTACATTACAAGATGGTGGACGGCAACGAGAAGGTCTATGAGATGATAAGCAGAAACCCTGATCTTAAGAGCTTTGAAGACCTTCAGAACGGCAAGGAGGATGCAGTCGCTATCATCATGCATGATGAGACAGGCGAGAAGATCCTTATAAACAGAGAATTCAGAATGGCGACCGGAAGCTGGGTCTACAACTTCCCTGCAGGCCTTATAGATCCCGGTGAGACTCCGGAACAGGCGGCGAGGAGAGAACTCAGGGAAGAGACCGGACTTGATATTTTGAGGATTGACCAGTGGTGGGGACCATGCTACAGCGCTATCGGCTTTTCAAATGAGAGAAATGCCTGCTGCGTGGGAGTTGCCGGAGGAACTTTTTCCGAGAGCACATCCTTTCAGGAGGAGATAGAGCCTCGCTGGTACACCAAGAGCGAGGTAAAAGAGCTTCTATCCAAGGAGCCTTTTGCTGTAAGGACTCAGGCATATTGTTACTGTTGGATCAATGGGTAAAAGAATGGGTAATATCGGAGAAGAATTAAAGAGAGGAATTTCGGGCCTTAACATCTGCGAGGAATGCGGAGGGTTCTGTACCGAGAATGTGCCCCTTATGGAGGGGCTTCCTGTCAATGCCCAGGTGAGCCTGATGGAGCATTCCATCCATGAGAATCTCAAGAAGAACAGTTATCTCTTCAGAGAAGGCGAACCGGTTGATTCAATATGTATTATCCGTAAGGGAAGAGTCAAGCTCTGCAGATATGATTCTCTCGGAAGAGAGCAGATAGTAACAATTCTTGCTGACCATGATATTATCTGGGAAGGCATGTTTTTGGACGGCAGTATTTATCCCTATTCTGCTGTCTGTCTCACTAATGCTTCAATATGCCAGATACACAGGGATGATTTCATTAAAGTTGTCAATGATCCCCATGCTGCCATGAACACCATAATACTTCTTAGCAAGAAACTGCATGATGCCAACGAGAGGAACATGCTTCTTTCTACCAAGGATCCGATGGCGAGGCTGGCGGGATTTCTTTTATACAGAGTCGACAGAAGTATCGACGACGATGTTGTGCTGAAGCTCGATGATATCGCAGCCAGCGTGAGTCTCAGAACAGAGACTGTTTCCAGGAAGCTCCGAGAAATGGAGAGGGAAGGCCTTATAGAGAGGATTGGACACGCAAGGATAAGAGTGCTGGATCGCGATGGTCTAAAGGAGATATACGTTTCTCAGTAAGGAGCGTCTATGACATATTTCACCTGCTTTTTCCTTGATAATGAAAAAGACATTATTGTAAGCCTGTACAAAGATTTGGACAGGCTTATGTTTGTGCTCTCAACGCCCAATCACGGAACGGGAAATCTTATAAGAAACCTGGCTCAGACCTGCTCTCTTCCGCTTTCGCAGAACAAGGACGGGATGCTGGAGATAAGAGGTGAAGTACCGTGTTTTGTGGATGCGGACAATAAAGAATGCTACATCTTCAGCCTTGGAGATATCGAGGTTGCATATATCTATCAGGACGGAACAGTTGAGACAAAGGCCTCCATCCCTGCCATTGCCAAGACTCTCATGAGCCAGACCAAGGAGCCTGACTTTGATCTAAAGAAAACAGTCTTTAAGACTCATATCAGAAAAGAGCTGAAGTTCGCCGGAGACCTTCATACTCACATGAACGGCAATCTTTCCGGTGATATACTCATCGCTCTGGGAATAGCACATCAGATACGCTATCCTCTTTACTATGTAAAAAAGCTTCAGCTGGGCCTTACAAATGCCCAGTGGGAAAAGGTTCTTGCCCAGCGCAAAAAGGTTGCCTGGCAGTGGACTTCATCTGACTTAAAGGGCAAGTACCTTGACAGGAAGATCGACGACAATACATTTATAAACTTTGCGGACCTGATCCTTAACAACCTCGATAACGCGGAGATGAACATCGTCAAGATCCGCGGTTCACTTGCTGTGATCAAGGACGGACAGGCGGTGTTTACAAATCTGGAGAAGGTTTATCTATATCGATATGTCTTTTGCAAGGGAAAAGAGAGCGAAGATAAGATAGATTTAAGTGGCATTGATCAGATACCGGATGAGGATGTAAAAAAGTTCCTTAAGCAGATGCTGAGGGACAGGGAGAACCCGGATTACTGTGGTAATACCATTTTTCAGGATAAGCTCCTGTGGATAGCCAGAAACTATAAGAAGCAGGGCGTGTGCTACGCAGAGATCAGTGATACCACTCTTGTTAAGAAGTATGAATCCATAGAGATGCTCCGCCAGGTCCACGACGTAATGCCCAGGATCTATCAGGAGACCGGCGTCATGATAAGGTTTTTGGCTGCCATCAGAAGGATACCTCTCACCATCGTAAAAGATGCTGTGACTCCCGCAAACTATCTGGAACAGAACCTTGAGGTGCTCAAGGCCACAGCCCTTGATCCGTATGTTGCCGGCTGCGATTTTGTCGGGGAAGAGATAAACGATATCATCACCTTGAAGCCTGCGTTTAAAGAGATCGTGAAGATCGCAGCTAAGGATCCAAGCTTTGTCATAAGAGTCCATGCCGGAGAGAATGACAGTTTAAGGGATAATATTTCCCACAGCATAGCCTGTGTGAGGGACTGTCTTGCGCCCGGGCAGCAGATGCCAAGAATGAGACTCGGACACGGCCTTTATACTTACAGCCCAAGATCCCATAAGGGAAAAGAGGTTCTTGCTCAGCTCAAGGAAAATAAGGTGGTGCTGGAGTTCCAGATATCCAGTAATGTGAGACTGAATAACCTGAATTCTCTTAAAGACCACCCTCTTAAGCAGTACCTGAAGCAGGGAATCTGGTGCGTCCAGGGAACAGACGGAGCTGCGCTCTATGGCACATCTTCCATAGATGAGGAGCTCTCATTAAAGACCATGCTGGGACTTACTGATGCAGAGCTTAAACTGATGAAGGATGCTGAGACAGCGATCATCAAATTCAGTCAGGATGCATATTCACAGAAAAAAGAAGCCTTCAACAGACTCCTCAAGGGAAGGGATATGGAAGAGGTCCTTCTTGAGAAGATGCAGAAGGTTAAGATCTCCGGAGGACTCTCGGGCGGCGAAGAAAGGCTTGATGCCAACAGGGAATTTAAAGACAGGATAAGTGATATAACCTGGGACAGATTCCCGGTCGTTTTATTGGGCGGAAGCTTCAATACAGAGAATCGTGCAACGAGAATTACGGAAGCAGGCAAGAAAGAGCTTGATGCCCTGCTTAAGTTTTTGAACCCGGATGAAGTGTGCTTTGTGATAGGACACAAGATCTCCGGGTATGAGAAATATCTTTTGGATCATAACAAGAAAGGATTCAGGATATACGCTGTTGTTCCGGCTCTTGTAACCGCGCAGGAGAGGGATAAACTTATGTCTTATCCGAATCTTCAGATCAGGGTTTCCACTGAATCCCAGGGAATGGGAATCTACAAGAGCTTTAACTATGAGATCTTCGAGAGGCGCCCATCAATGGTTGTCGCCTTTGATGGCAACAGCGCCGCCGGAAACCTTATTCAGGAAGCCCGTAACGGCAAGGGTAAATCAGCGATCCTTGTCTGGAGCCACTCCAAGAACCTGCGCCCCAAGGTCAGCACTTTGGGCGGATATGTACTTACCTTCGATGAACAAAATGGCCTTGTTGCAAGGATCAAAGAACTGCAGAAAGGCGTAAACGGGTGAGTCAGTGGGGCGTTACAGTTTGGTGAGACAGTGGGGCCGCTCAGTTTGTGTCAGTGGGGACGTTACAGTTTGACACATTTTGAGAATCAAAATGTGTCAAA
>JAFSTR010000093.1 GCA_017445665.1 Butyrivibrio sp.
CACATCCAGTCCGCATACTTGTCAGTCATGACCTGTGCCTCGTTGAGGTCTCCTTTGGAGATAGCCTCAAAAAGCGGTCTCTCAATATTTTTAGGATAATCATCCTCGTATTCACACCCTATCGTAAGATCGTCCACATGAGCCACAGTACCGGTTGTGGCAATCAGTGCGTTAAGTGCCTCTCTGTAGGAATCCCCCAATTCCCTAAGGGGCTTAACTCCTCCGATACCAACTCTGAAACTGATATCAGTTTTTTTCCTAAGGTATCTGACAAGCTCTCTGGCTCTGTCGATGAGCTCAGTTCTTACATTATATTCAAGCTTCGATTCACTGCAGGGTATCAGCACAGCGATCTTGTTGGACATTACGTTTCCAACCTTACATTTGAAAAAAGATTTGACTCCCTCTCTGATCTCGTGGTATTTGCCCGAAACCTTTACAGAGCTTCCGATAGCATTGGTCATTCGGTTACCTTCCTGGGAATCACCGCAGACAATGGCTATCATATATCCATAGTTTTCCTCAATCCCGAGGATAGTCCTGTAGCTGTCGATATCCTCATCAAAATGCTCCTGCAAAAGAATGTCGTAAATAAGTCCGTTCTCGATGATGGGCTCAACGGTTTCAAGTTTCTCTTTTATAAGAAGCTCGTTGCTGCGCTTTTCCCTCTCGCCGTCAATCTGCTCCATGGCCTTTTTCAGGACGGACACCACCTTCATCTTTTCCATGGGCTTTGTTATGTATTCCATAACTCCCAGGGCGATGGCCTCTTTTGCATAATCGAACTTGTCATAGGCGCTCATTACGATAAAGACAGTGTTTGTGCAAAACTGCTTCATCTCCTTGATGGCGTCAATTCCGTTGATACCCGGCATGTGAATATCTATGACCGCAATGTCCGGCCGAAAGCGCTCTGCCAGCTCAATGACGCTTCTGCCGCTCTTGGCACACTCTACCTGGCAGGTGGAGCCGAATTCTTTTTCTATAATAAACTTCATAGAGTCGATAACGATACCTTCGTCATCAGCAACCATTACTCTATACATTGTTTTCCTCCATAGGGAGCTTTACTATAACTTCGCATCCCTTGTTCTCTCCGCGGCTTATGATGTCCAGAGCATCCTCATAGCCCGCAAAGAGCCTGAGTCTTGATATAACATTATCCATTCCGATTCCGTTGTTGTCATAACTGTCGGAATCGTGACTGAATTTTCCGGAAAGAAGCTGATCGATCGTCTCCTGACTTATGCCCTTACCGTTATCAAGGATGCTGATGCATATGTGCTTATCCTCACGGTAAATCTTTAAGATAATCTTACCTTCTCCTGCCATTTCCCTGATTCCATGGTTAACCGCGTTCTCAACGATGGGCTGCAGGATCATGCTGGGCATAACCCTGTCGAGAAGCCTTTCATCAACCTGCTTCTCATAGCCGATATCTCCGGAAAACCTTACGTTCAGGATCTGGATATAATTATCCACCAGAGTAACTTCATCCCTTATCGTAACATCCCTCTTCTGACTCTGTACATTATATCTGAAGAAGTCCGCAACAGTCTGGACATACTGATAGGTTCTGTCTGCCCCTTCCATCATTGCAAGCTGTGCTCCTGCATTTAAAGTGTTGAAAAGAAAATGCGGATTAATCTGGGCCTGCAAATATTTCAGCTGAGCATCCTTAAGATGAGATTCCATAAGCAGTTCTTTTTCCTGCATGTATCTCTCTTTCTCCATGCTCTCTTTCAGCTTCTCTATGTAGTCCTTGATGCTGACAACCATCTTACTGAAAGCGTTGATCACTATTCCGACTTCATCGTGATATATCTCTTTTGGCAGTGATGCATCAAAGTTTCCGTTTGCCACCTCGTCTGCGGAATCGGCAAGATTCTTGAGGGGCATGATC
>JAFSTR010000011.1 GCA_017445665.1 Butyrivibrio sp.
AGGAGCCTCCATCCCCGAATCTGAAGGAGCATCTGCAGGTGCAGCATCGCCCCCACCGGATGTATCCATACCGGCCAGCAAAGCATTAATTTCGTCCTGAGATAACATTCCATCCATGCTCCTACTCTTCCTCCTCTCTTACAACCGACGTAATACGTACGGCATATTTGTCTTTTGCAGTACCGGGCAGCGCCGTGAATTTATATATGTTGCCCACATAGACCTGCATGTCTGTATTGACTCTGTTATCAAGCCTTATTATGTCTCCGGCTTGCAGATGTACAAAATCATTGACCGATACATTACATCTTCCAAGTACCGCTTTTACCGGAACATCAACATGCCTTACCATGGCCTCCAGATGCTCCTCGTAGTCCTCCTCAGCATTCTTCTGCATTGTTGAGAACCAGAACTTGGTGTTCAGCTTATCCATAACACTCTCTAAAGTGAAATATGGAAGGCAGACATTCATAAGACCTTCTGTATCACCGATCTTGATGTTCAGCGTCACAATAGCGATCATATCCGTCGGCGATATTACCTGGGCAAACTGCGGATTGGTCTCAATCCTCTCCATTACAGGATTTATCGCCACAACGTTCTGCCAGGGTTCAACCATAAGCTGCATACATATGGTTACCAGCTTCTCGATTAGCGGCATCTCAATGTCTGTAAATGGTCTTGGTTTATCAAGACCGTTTCCTTCACCCCCAAGCATTCTGTCTATGAAGGAAAATCCAATATTGGCCTGAAGCTCTAAAATAATTGTTCCCTGCAGTGGCAAGAAACTGATAACTCCTAGAATTACCGGGTTACTGAGGGCGTTGGAAAACTCCGAATATGTAACAGTCTCAGAGTTGGCAACCGATACAGTAACGTTCTTGCGCAGATAAAGTGGCAATGTGGTGGATAAAAGCCTTCCGTAGTGCTCATAGATCATCTCCAGTGTACGAAGATGTTCCTTGGAGAACTTGGCCGGACGTTTGAAGTCATAATCTTTGACTTTCTTTTCGTCCGAGGCCTGCATCTGATCCACATCAAGCTCACCGGTACTGAGTGCTGACAACAGGCTATCTATTTCGCTTTGTGACAGTACTTCACTCAATGTTTAAATCTCCTTAACAAAATCTCTTTTCACAAAAAGCTCTTTTTGATCATGAATACAGAACACTTGAGAAGCTCACATCATAGATGAAGTTGGAATTGAACATTGCCTGAACATTCTCAAGGATTGACTCTCTTGCGACCTCATCCATTCCGCTCTGAAGCTCTTCCAAAGTGTATCCCGCCAGTGTTGTTGTAATCTCGGACTTGACAACTTCCTTGACATTTGCAAGATTTTCTTCTGTACCAAGGGTTGCATAATCAGCACTTGCCTTGTTCATTGAGAATACAACTTCGACTACCATGTAATGTGCCTTGCCATCTTCTCCGGGCTTTAAGGCAATTGTAAGTTTCTCATCTCCGGTAAATCCCCAGGTTGCCATATCTGTAACTGCAACAACACCGGATGCTGAGCCTGAGAAGCCACCGGTACTTCCACCGTTTGCCTCCAGCTCAAGAGCAGCAGCTATATCGGAGATAAGCTTGGCTGTCTGAGAATTGGTGGTCATGACGGAAAGCATCATAAAACCAGTCATGCCGAGGTTAACTACAAGAAGTGCAAGGATAATGATTGATAACAAATTCTTTTTCATAAGTGTTTGTCTCCCTTGTTTAGTATGAACCGCTTAAAGGATTGTATATCTTTATCTCAACTCTTCTGTTTCGAGCTCTTCCCTCATCCGTGGAATTGTCAGCGATCGGATCGTACTGACCTCTTCCGGTGTGAACAATCTTGGAAGGATCCAGGGTTGTATTTTCAGTCAGATAATAGAAAACAGATAGTGCTCTACCCGAACTGAGCTCATCATTGTTGGCGTATTTGCCTCCGCCCGACATAGGAACGTTGTCTGTATGTCCCTCTATGTCGATAGTTCCGCCTGCAAAGGTCTCCAGTATCTGTCCAACCTTATCAACTACAGGAATTGCGTCCTCTTTCAGCTCTGTCTTACCTGAGTCAAACAGGATTGAACCCTGAATCGTAAGTTCCACATACTGACTTGTGTAATTCAGCGATACCATGTCGTCGATCTCGCCCTCTTCAAGAGCTTGTTCAATCTTCTCGGCAAGCTCTGCAGAAGCTTCCAGCTGTTCTTCTTCCGCTGCCTCCATCAGTTCCTGCTGATCCATTTCACCGACAGCCTTCTCGTTCTCATCGGAGTCCTCGCCCGATTG
>JAFSTR010000094.1 GCA_017445665.1 Butyrivibrio sp.
CCATCCACATAGAAAATCTCCGGATGATCAAGCATAACATAATTAAAAACCAGATCTATCGCATCACTGCTGGTAGTTGAGACAGGGACGTTTTCCGCCATGCTCTGAAGAATCGATAAGATTTCCACATAAAGAGTCTTGCCGGAGTTTGTGAGCCTCTCGTAGGCATAAAGCCCCTGCTGAGATTCCTTGAGCTTGTCAAGGCTCTCGTTAGTGATTCCGGCCTTATCTCTTGCAGCCTTCATCTCTTCATTCAGCTCAGACTCAGTAAGTGCTTTGTAGGTGGAAAAAAATATGCCATCTTCCACCGAACTGTCATCTGCAGCTTCATCGCTGTCATAATCCGACGTGCTCTGTTCGATTTCTGCAATCAGACTCTCATCTAAGTAATCATCCGGGTCGCTAGAATAAGAGTCGCTCTCCTCTTTAGTATCATCACTGAAGCTTTCATAAGAGGTGTCTGTATCTGAATATGAACTTTCCGTATATGTTTCGCCATCTGCCGGCTCATCATGATAAGAGTCCTTCATTCCAAGCAGTTCCAGATATTCATCAAGGCTCGAATACTGGCAGCCGGTTAAAAGGGCAACAGATAAAAGAATGCCTAAAATAGAAACTATTCTCTTTTTTAAAAGCAATAATCTCACCCTAAGTATTCCCCCGAAAAGCATCATTGCTGCTTAAGTGACTGCAGCATCTAAAGAAACGATAAGTCCAATTAGTTCTTCTTAAATTCAGAAAGAACAAGGCCCTTGTTTCTATCCATTGTCATACCTACACTCCACTCATTGATGAACAAAAGAAGTGGTCTGTCGTGCATATCCTTGATTTTCTTCATATCCGATGTTCCCACAAGTGAAGACATATCCACATCCTCATTGTCTACCCATCTGATGTACTCATACGGAAGATTCTCAAGAATTATATCTACATTGTACTCACTCTGGAGCCTGAATTTCAATACGTCAAACTGAAGAACACCTACAACACCTACAATTATTTCCTCAAGACCGGTATTGTACTCCTGAAAAATCTGAATTGCGCCTTCTTGCGCAATCTGAGTAATACCCTTTACGAACTGCTTACGTTTCATGGTGTCTACCTGACGAACCCTTGCAAAATGCTCAGGTGCGAAAGTAGGAATTCCCTCGTAAACAATTGTATCCTTAGGCATGCATACTGTATCGCCTATTGAGAAAATACCGGGATCAAATACACCCATGATATCGCCCGCATAAGCCTCCGACAGTATCTTACGCTCATCAGCCATAAGCTGTTGTGGCTGTGAAAGTCTCATGACTTTACCGCTCTGAACGTGCTTAACTTCCTTGTCGGCATCATATCTTCCGGAACAGATTCTCATGAATGCAATCCTGTCCCTGTGTGCCTTATTCATGTTTGCCTGAATCTTGAATACAAACGCAGAAAAATCTCTCTCAAGCGGATCTATTATCTCTCCATCAGCAGATGTTCTGCCTGTCGGAGGTGTGGCCATCTTAAGGAAATGGTGAAGGAACAGCTCAACGCCAAAGTTCTGAAGAGCTGATCCGAAGAAAACAGGAGTAAGCTCACCTGCTCTTACTTTTTCAAGATCATACTCTGCTCCGGCTCCATCAAGAAGTTCAATCTCATTCTGAAGTTTTTCAAAAGCTTCCTGTCCGACTTCGGCATCAATTCCTGCTTTATCATCAAGGCTTATAAAGGTCTCTTTTCCCTCTTTGGTACCCTTCTGAGTCTCAGAGAAAGTAACGATATGTCCCTCTCTTCTGTCATAAATACCCTTGAAGTTCTTACCTGAACCGATAGGCCAGTTCATAGGACATGTAGCAATTCCAAGATTGTTCTCTATGTCATCAAGAAGGTCAAAAGTATCCATGGCATCACGGTCAAGCTTATTGATGAATGTAAAGATCGGAATGTGACTCATGGCGCAAACCTTGAAAAGCTTCCTGGTCTGAGCCTCAACACCCTTACTTGCATCAATTACCATTACTGCCGAATCCGCTGCCATAAGTGTTCTGTA
>JAFSTR010000095.1 GCA_017445665.1 Butyrivibrio sp.
CCTGAGCCAGGATCGAACTCTCACGTTAAAATAGTTCATCCAGGCCAGAACTAAAACGTTAGCTTTTCGTTCTGTCCGTTATTACCTTTGGTTTGTTAATTCTGAATAATTCTCTTGGAATTTTTCAGGGTTGCATTACTGTTTATTTGTCAAGGTGCTTTGTTGTCACTGCCTCAGCGACAGCTTATTTAGAATAGCATAGGTGTATAGGCATGTCAACAACTTTTTTCAATTCTTTATAAAATTTTTTCGAATGTAGTCGAAAAGCAGACTGCAAGCGGAAATCGCCGGCCCCAAAATCTTAAATCCGGTGACGAATTCAATAATATAAATGATAAGCGCCGCTTCAATTCCGCCCATTACTGCACCCAAAAGTCTGTCCAGACCTCCGAGTATCGGTATCTCTTTTACCTTGCGAAGCGCATTGGCCAGAGCTGTCATCAGCCCATATACAAGAACCGCCACCACAAGGTATCCAATCTTAGGCGCAATCTCGCCAAACTTACTATTCAATACGCTGCCTGTAATGCTCATAAGATAATAAACCGCAAAGTAGGAGGCGATCACAGCAATAAGGCCCGCTGCTTCCGCAAACAGGCCATTGTTCATTCCATATGATATTCTCCACAGGAAAAGGCATCCCACAACAACAAGGATCACTATCTGTGATATTTCCAAATTCATAAGATCCACCTATTTAAGATTCAATGTTGCTACGCTGTCTCCCGTAACAAGTGTAAACTTACTCCTTACACTTGTAGGGATCATTGTCCTTACAGGAACTTCAAACTTGTCATGATACTTGATATGACCATTCATATCCATGATCATGCACTCATCCTCATTATAGATTATGATCTGCTTGTTATTAAAAATGATCTCCGAGCACTCCATATCAAAGAATGTTGTGAGCACCTCGGTTCCTTTTTCGTTATATACCTGCAGCCTGTAATTGCCCTCTGTTGTACTGTTAGGAAACACAAGCCCCATGTATGAATCGCTGAAGTATACAGATCTGATCTCCTCATCCCCGGTGAAAAAGTCAGCCTGGCTGACAGGTTTCTGGTCTCCGGAATAAAACATTACTCTGTCATCGGAAACCGCAAAGCATGATGAGGTGTTCATGAACTGTACATATGGTACAACCACCCCCGGATACTCATATCCGCTGGCATAGTTATCGATAGAGTTCTGTCCGACTGACCCAAAGTTAAAAAACGCCACGCTGGTCTTGAGTGTACCCTCATCAGGATACAGGTACGATACGCACACCAGCTCAGCATTGGGAGAAATACTGACATCGATCGGATACCCGCTGTCCTTCATCGTGGTCTTAAAATTGGCAATAGTATTGCCTTCTGCATCATATAAGTAGATCCAGGTTACATCGGTACCATCGAGAACAGCTGCAACCACGCCCTGAGATGACACACAGAAATCTCTTATAGGAAGATTGGTATCGATCATTCCCAGTGCGCCCTGTGTATTGCTGACATAGATATTGTGACCGTTGTAATCAGCGATGGCCACCACCGCACCGCAGGTCCTTGCTATAGGAGTCTGCATTTCGTAGGTCTGATTCCACAGAACCTGCCCCGACTGGTTAAGACAGCTTACACCATCCTTACTGTACTGGATAACATGTCCGGAAAGCCCAAGTACCTTTGAGTCAAGCCCATTGGTTATAGGGGTTGCGTTCTCGATCAGTGCCTCGGAATATTCCTTGTCTCTCCAGCTGAAATAAATAAGTGCAACCAGCATTACCACAACAAATGTAATGCCGGCGGTCCTGAACAAGACCGCCAGCTTATGGTTTCTTATCTTTTCTTTATAAGAAGGTTCGTCGCCAACTGACCTCTGATTTTTTCCATTATTTACTTTATCTGCATACGAGGCAAAGTCGCGTACTTCAGCCAATTGCCTTACCTCCGATCAAACAAACTGATAAACAGTCCTTGTATCATACTCTCTGTCAGGACCAAATACACAGTCCGGGAATCCGGCTTCATTGATAGAGTTTGGATAGAACTGTGTCTCAAGGCAGAATCCGTCTCTTGGCTTATAAACCACTCCGCCCTTGCCATGCGGATGGTTAAGGAAATTACCTGCATAGAGCTGGAATCCCGGAAGATCTGTTGAACACTTCATTGTGATTCCTGTTGCAGGAGCTGTGACTTCACAGAATACCTTCATCGAGCCGTCTGCGCCGTCAATTGCATAGTTATGGTCATATCCGCCAACAAACTTCAGCTGCTCATTGTCTGCGTTTATATCCTTGCCGATGGTCTTGGCAACTCTGAAATCAAACGGTGTACCCTCAACAGATGCGATCTCGCCTGTAGGGATTGCTGCTGAGTCTATTACAGGTGTGTAATGTGCGGTATACATCTTCATAACATGCTCAAGGCAGCTTCCGGAAGCCTGGCCTGCCAGGTTGAAGTATGCATGATTGGTCATGTTAATGAGTGTCTTGGCATCACTTGTTGCATGATAATGAAGCTCAAGAGCATTGTCATCTGTCAGTGTATATGTAAGTTCAAATACTCTGTTTCCTGAGAAACCAAGATCTCCATCCTCAGCCTCCAGAGTAAACTTAACGAAATTTGCACCTTCTTCAGCATCCCATACTCTCTTATGGAATCCGTTATTCATATCAGTGTGAAGGTTGTTTGGTCCGTCGTTAATAGGAAGAATAAACTCTTTTCCATCAATGGAATACTTGGCATTTGCAATTCTGTTAGCTGTCGGGCCAACTGTTGCACCAAGGAAACAGTCGTTTCCGAAGTACTCCTTGTAGTCATCATAGCCCAGAACAACATCCACTTTCTCGCCATTCTTGTCAGGTACAAAGATATTTCTGATAGTACAACCGTAGTTAAGGATGCATACCTCAACTCCGGACTGGTTGGTCAAATGATACACATAGATAGGTGCACCACTTGGAGCCTCACCCCAAAACTCTCTTTTTACTGCCATTTGCAACCTCCTTAGTCACGTTTGTGTCACGGCTTAGAGCTCTGTTCTGCCTTCAAGAGCACGAAGCAGCGTCACTTCATCAATGTATTCCAAGTCGCCCCCGACCGGTACTCCGCTGGCTATCCTTGTAACCTTGATACCTGTGGGTTTGACAAGTTTGCTTATATACATAGCTGTTGTTTCACCTTCAAGTGAGGAGTTTGTGGCTATTATGACCTCGTCAATCTCCTCGTTCTGGAGTCTCTTCATAAGCTCGGTAAGCCTGATATCGCCCGGTCCTATACCAAGCATCGGAGATATTGCTCCATGCAGAACGTGATAAACACCCTCATACTTGCCGGTCTTTTCATAGGCCGCCAGGTCCCTTGCATTCTCCACCACCATGATGGTGTGATGATCACGGTTCTGATTACTGCAAATAGGACAGATATCCTCGTCGGTGAGAGTACAGCACACTTCACAATAGTGCACATTTTCTCTGGCATCCACGATAGAATCCGCCAGTTTTTTAACTCTGTCCTTGGGCAGATTTATCAGATAAAAAGCCAGTCTCTGAGCGGACTTGCCTCCGATTCCCGGAAGGGCTGCCAGTTCTTCAATTAAACGGTTGATGTGTCCGCTGTATAATTCCATTAAAATCCAAGGCCTCCGCCTAAACCGCCTGTCATTTTGTTCATCATTGCTCCGCCGGCTTCATCTGCCTGCTTCATAGCTTCGTTAACCGCTGCAACGATCATATCCTGGAGCATTTCAACATCATCAGGATCAACTGCATCAGGTGAAATTGTGATGCTCTTTAAAGTCTTGTTTCCCATAACGGTAGCCTCTACAGCGCCGCCACCTGCCTTAGCAGTAAACTCCTTGGTCTCAAGCTCCTTCTGGCTCTCCTCCATCTGACGCTGCATTCTCTGCGCCTGCTTCATAAGATTCTGCATGTTACCGGGCATTCCGCCGCCGGGAAATCCGCCTCTTTTTGCCATTGTTAATTCTCCTCTTCTTCATCTTCTGTTACAACATCAAAATTGATAGATTGTAAGTTTACGTAATTCTCCTCGAAATTCTGGGTCGGTTCGAGGAATCTGGCTTCGTACTCAACGTGTTTTCCGATTATGCTATCCAGTGTGTCCTGGAATTCCTGCACAAACTCTCCGCTTGAATATTTGTCAGCCAGCTGTTTATTATCAAAAACCACCTGAAGTCTGTCGTCATTGCCAAGGCTGAGTTTAGCCCTCTGCATGTACGTCTTCATGGGGTTACCCATTCTCGCTACGGCCTGAGGCCAGTTTTTAACAAGCTTTTGTATATCTTCGGGAACAGCCCTCTCGAGAGTCTTCTTCTCTTTTACCATGGGCGAAGCCATTGCTCCGGGAGCGCCGGCTGCTGAAACTGCAATCTGTCCCGTACGGATCCCGCTAAGGACTTTGGAATTCTTCTCGTCGTGTTCCTCCAGAATTCTGATCCTCTCCTCGAAAGAGTCCTGTTCGTCCTTATCCATCTGAGGTTTGCAGAGCTTGATCAGCGTGATCTCTATCAGTATCCTCTTCTGTGTCGCATACCTGATATTAGAGCTCAGCTCGGAAAAGACCCTTATGAATCTTAATATACTGTCGGCATTAACGCCTGCTGCCTGTTCCTTTAATGTCTTAAGGTTGTCGGTTGATATATCAACTACATCCTCCATCTGATCTGATGCCTGTACCAGCATGAGGTTTCTGAGGTACCATACAAAGTCATTTACAAACTGTGTGAGCTCCCTGCCCTGGATAACCACATCCGACAGTATTGTCAGCGCTTTATTGACGTTCTGTTCATACAGCGCGGAAAAGAGATTGCTGAAGACCTCAGTATCCACCGCTCCGAGCACTCCCAGGACTTTATCGTAGGTGAGTTCCTCGCCATAATTGAAGGCGATGCACTGATCCAGAAGACTTAATGAATCTCTCATTGATCCGTCCGCAGTCTTGGCGATGTACCTGAGCGCCCTCTCTTCAACCTTGATTCCCTCAGCATCAACAACCTGTTTAAGCCTTCCCTCTATATCATCAATTGTGATCCTGTGGAAGTCGTATCTCTGGCACCTTGAAAGGATCGTGATAGGGATCTTGTGAACCTCAGTGGTCGCCAGGATAAACATTACATATTCCGGCGGCTCTTCAAGGGTTTTAAGGAGCGCATTAAAAGCACCGGCGGATAACATGTGTACCTCGTCGATGATGTATACTTTCTTTTTACCTCTGGTTGGGGAGTAGGAGACCTCGTCGATGATCTCTCTGACATTATCAACGCCGTTGTTGGATGCAGCATCGATCTCGATGACGTTCATACTGTTGCCGGCCGAGATCTCTTTGCACATCTCACACTCACCGCAGGGACTTCCGTCCACCGGGTGTTCGCAGTTAACCGCCTTGGCCAAAATCTTTGCAACAGAAGTCTTACCTGTTCCACGAGTTCCGCAGAACAGGTAAGCATGTCCGACTCTGTCCGATCTGATCTGATTCTTGAGCGTTGTAATTATATGATCCTGGCCTTTGACATCTTCAAAGACCGGGGGTCTGAATTTCCTGTATAGTGCTACATAACCCATTGTAAAAAACTACTCCAACAAAACTTTATATCACTCAATCCCCAAAGCATACACCGAGCATCTTGGCTTCCTTGATGATGCTGGCATCAGGTGAAACATATTTGAGCTTACCGGCGATCTCTGAAAGAGGAACCTTGACGATCTCTCTGTTCTTGTAAGCTACCATAAATCCGTATTCCTTGTTGAGGATAAGCTGTCCGGCTTCTGCACCAAGTCTTGATGCAAATACGCGGTCATACGGATCCGGAGCTCCACCCCTTTGCATGTGGCCCGGAACAGTTACTCTTACTTCGTGTCCCGTCTTCTTCTGGATTGCTTCCGCTATCTCGTATGATACTGAAGGATACTTGTAATTAGCCATCTTCTCCTTGTATTCCTTCTTGGAGAGCTTGGCGTCCTTCTTGGAGATAGCACCCTCAGCAACGGCTATGATGGTAAATCTGCTGCCTCTTGCATCTCTTGCCTCAATAGCTTCGCAGATCTTGCCAATATCATAAGGGATCTCAGGAATAAGGATTACATCCGCGCCGCCGGCCATTCCGGCATTGAGTGTAAGCCATCCAACCTTATGTCCCATAACCTCGATTATAAATACACGGCCATGAGAATCAGCTGTTGTGTGGATATTATCAATAACATTGGTAGCTACGTCTACGGCACTCTGGAAACCAAAGGTCATATCCGTGCCCCAAAGGTCATTATCAATTGTCTTGGGAAGAGATACCACATTAAGTCCCTCTTCCGAAAGGAGGTTGGCAGTCTTCTGTGAGCCGTTTCCTCCGAGAATCACAAGGCAGTCAAGCTGAAGCTTGTAATAGTTCTGCTTCATTGCCTCTACCTTATCGAGTCCGTTCTCATCAGGCTCCCTGATCGTCTTGAAAGGTGTTCTGGAACTTCCCAGAATTGTTCCACCCTTTGTCAGGATACCTGAAAAATCATGGGATGTCAGCATACGGAAATCGCCATAAATAAGCCCCTTATAGCCATTCTTGAATCCGTAGAACTCAACATCCTCGCCACTGTGCGCAATACACTTAACAACGCCGCGCATTGCTGCATTCAAAGCCTGACAGTCGCCGCCACTAGTCAACATACCAATTCTCATCATGTGAAAAAGGCCTCCTTTGAATCTTCATATTTTGTAAACGCACACTACTAGTAATTATACATTAATACCATCCTTACTGCCAAGTAATCCGGTTGACTATGAGTCATTAAAAAAGTATAATAAAAAACGCTTCGGTGCATCGTCCGAAGCGCTTGGAGACGTATCAAAGTGGTCGTAATGAGGCGCACTCGAAATGCGTTTGTCCTCCGGGGCACGCGGGTTCGAATCCCGCCGTCTCCGCTCATATTCAAAAAATCTCCCACAGCCCGTGGGAGATTTTCTTTTTCAAAACGAAAATTTCAGCACCAGTTCACTTAAACTTCTGTAAGTTCCCCGGGGCACTGAGAACTCTTTTCCGTTCTCCATAAAAACAGAGTCCTTGGTTATCTTAAGTACCCTCTTCAGATTTATGATGCTCTTGACACCCATGGCGTAAAAATGTGGATAGTCAAGGCTCTCCTGGAGCGCCTGCATGGTGCTTCTTATCAGGAAGTTGTCATCGCTCGTGACGATCCGCTTGTAGTGATCCTCAGATTCAACATACAAAATGTCATCCACACGGACCTTATGTACTTCTCCGCTCTCTCTGAAAGTGAGATACCTCTCCTCTTCTTCCTCGGTGCACACTCTGTCCATGGCCTCAAAAAACTCATCCTTAAGGATCGGCTTCTCCAGATAATGGGCAGCATGGATCCTGAAAGCATCCTTGTAGAATGCATTTGAGGATGTCATGAAAATAATATGCGCATTCTCGTTGCTCTTCATTATTGACTCGGCAAGCTCGATGCCGTTGATCTTGTCGATATAAATGTCCAGCAAAAAGATATCGTAGACATTCTTTTCAATCGCCCCAAGCAGATCTATGGATGTATAGAAAACATCCACACTGAATTCAAGACCGCTGTGAGCAGCCTTATACTTTTCCAAAAGCTCTGCCGCCTCAGCAGCAGAGCTTTTCTCATCATCACAAATCGCCAGTTTGTACATATGTCCCCCGCAATAGCTTTTATCCCTTAAAATCTATACTCTGCCCAATACTCTTTTCATATGGCGTCTGCACGGAATCCGCTCTCAGACTGAAATTGTAATTCTCAATCTTCTTGACAAGCTCCTCCACGGAATCGGCCTGCAGGATGACATAATCCTCTTCATCTTCCGCTACCTCTCCCGACTTGTCTGTCCGTTTGGCATTTAATTTCTCAAGCTGTTCTTTCTTGGCTTCCTTTTTGGCTGCCGCCTTCTCTGCAGCCCTCTTTTCAGCTCTCTTTGCAGCAAGCTTCTCGGTCATATCCTGATTGGACTTGCTCATCACCGCAAAGAATGAAGCTGTTCCGTTGTCATTGACCGTCATTCCGATGGTCTTGACGCCGGGCTGATTAGCCATTACCGACTGAAGCTGCGGCATCTGTGACTGTGCCTTGGAAATAAGTCCCTCGTACTTGGCACGGTAATTCTCGTCAGTTGCCATTCTCTCGATCTTCTCTTCATCGATAAGAACTACCATTCTGTTGGCGTTACCGTAAGAGCTGGCATTCTGCTTGGCAAATTCTTTCATGTCCTTGCTGACAAGAACAAAGTCCATGCCCGAATATTTCTTTTTCAGTTCTTCGTAGTACTTGGCTCCGGCTTCACTGAGCTGGGGCTTTCCGACAGTCTTGCCATAATTCCCGGTCTTGCCTGTTTCCATGGCTTTTCCGGCTTCCTGAATGGCTCCGCTGTTAGCAGCAGTGATTTCAGAAATGTTACTCATGGTTCCCTCCTTTTCTCGAGATCAAACTCGTCAGCATCCTTGCTTATAAATCACTTAGTCTACCTTATCACCGGTCTTTGCATCGTATGTAGATGTTTCCAGCACTTCTCCTGTTTCATAGAGCACCTTGGAGAAGATTATCTGTTTTTTCTTCTGATCATACTCTGTCTTATATGTATATCGGACATTTTCCTCAAGAACTTCACGTTCTCCGAGCCACATCGGGCAGAAAAATTCAAAACCGTCTCCGGACTGAACATCGAGCATCTTGTTGGATACATCCACAGACACACCTTCGTCGGTTAAAAGAGTGTGCTCAAAGTCAGCATAATCGCCTATTTCAACGTCTTCTCTTCCGATCGAGCCAAGATACTCCTCCGCATAGGATCTCTCCTGCTTATTCAGCTCGTTTCTGTCATCATCTTCGATGGTGATGCATCTGCTCCAGAGGGCTTCTGGGAAGTTTTTCTTGATAGAATCAACAAAGGCGCTTCCATCCTCAGCCTCAACTATTGAAACAAATTCGTATGTTCCGTCATCGTTTGCCTTTACGGTTATAACTGATGGAATCACACCTGATCCTGCGCATCTTACGAAGTTACCGTCCTGGAACTCATAGGCTCCAAAAGTCTGAAGAACATAGCATTTTATCTCACCGTTTTCATCAGGCTCATCTTTAGACATAAGAATATGTCCCTCGCCCTGAGTCTCGCCCGCTTTATAAAGATTATTTTCCATTATGATTATGCCGTTTCCGATGGTCTCGTCCAGATCAGCAGTGATCAGGGGATATGACACTTCTTCTGTCGCAGCATCGGTAGGCTCCTGCGCAGGTGCTTCTACGCTCACCTCCTCAGTTGATGCCTCTGTCACAACTTCAGGAGTTTCCTCCTTTGGTGCATCCTGCTTACCGCAACCGGCCAGCATAGTGGCTGCCAATGTTGTAATTGTCAGTACTGCCAAAAGTTTGTTCTTCATAATTCACTACCTCCTCGTGGTACCTTCAATTATATAAAGAAATTAAACTTATTTCCATAAACCTGATATAAAATACATCAGAGCAGCCCACGTATATACAGAGTAATAATGACCCTTGTCATCAATTCCTGCCCTTATGAGTTCTCTTGCCTTTTCCTCACTGACCAGTTCAAAACCGTCAAAGAATTCCTGGCCCACAGCACCGGTCTGATCCAGCATATCAAGGTTATCAAGGTGAAGCTTGACGCAGACAAGGCCATTGCTCTCATCAGTCATTCCGGGACTGCTGAACAGGAGCTTATTTATCACAAAGATCTCGTCTCTGTTCTCATCCACCACAATTCCCGTCTCCTCATAGATCTCACGCTTTGCAGTCTCGATAAGAGGATTCTCTTTTTCCAGGTCCTCAGGATCCATAAGGCCTGCAGGAACGCTAAGAAGAAATCTTCCGGTGGGATATCTGTACTCATAAGAGAAAAGAAGTTGTGGCTCTTTGCCCGGAAGCTCCACGATCACCACGCAGCTTACAGCGTCCGGAGTCATTGCCTTAAACTCAGCCTCATCCATCGGCGCAACCAGACGATCAAGTTCTCTTCTTGTGGCGTCAAAATAGTGCTTTCCTTCCGCGTACTTAAGATCAAAAACCCTTAAAAACTTCTTGTCTACTACACTCTCAACGCAGTCTTTTGTGATCTTTGGCATTTTTCCTGTTTCCATAATTGTCCCCTTTTTGCATAAAAGCCCCATAGTCCAAAGAACCATGGGGCTTTGTTTATAAGTTTGATTACTTAACTGTAACCTTTGTGATGTGAGGATTTGCTCCCTCATACCAGTAGAGGAATCCCTCCATATCTACAGTCTGTCCAACCTCAAGTGCCTGAACAGCCTTGTAAACCTCTGTATCTGAACCGCAGAGATATGACTCAACTGTGAAGGTATATGTCTGACCGCCAACAGAAGCGTTGAAGTAAAGGTCATCCCCCTCTGTACCTGAGCCGTCCCACTTGTAAAGATATGCTACGTCGTTTCCGTCTGCATCCTTTGAAGGCTCGATCTTAAGACCCTTGAAAGCTGCAAAAATGTTCTGCTTGTCAATGAGCTCATCTTTTCCAAGAAGATTTGTTACGTCCTCAGCCTTAGCAACATATGTGTCGCCGCTCTCTACTTCATAAGTTGCATCAACGATCTCAACTTCTCCTGACCACTCTGACTTGTAGCCTGTAACCTTGATCTTGGTTCCGGGAACAAGCTTGTTGTAGTCATCCTCTGAGCAGGGAAGCTCATAGATGAAGTATCCGCCGTCAGCATCCTGAGTGTAGATGGTTGCCTTGTCTTCCCACCATGACTGCTTGGCCTGAACATAAGTCTCAACAACAACCTCTGAATCAAGCTCAGCTGCTGCATACTCAGCGTAAGTCATAACACCTTCGCTCTTAGCTGACTTGCCGCTTCCCGATGCCCCACATGCTGCTGTCGCAAATGCGACTACCATAGTAAGTACCACTGCCAATGTCTTTTTCATAATTTTTCTCCTTTTTTGCATGCTACTTTTTAGCAAAATGATTATAGCATATTATTTTTTCTTATTGTATTCCCTAAAGGCTATAAGTCCTATAAGAACCCAAGCCACAATAAGTACTGTTAAAAGAGCTTTCGATGCCCCCGGAAGCGGCCCCAGGTCTTTTTTCTCTCCCGCCATATTTCCGGCACTCCTCTGATCAAGATGGTAGAGGGATCTGACTTCCTTGTACTGCGCTTCTATAAATGCATCATCTGCGGTCTTTTTCCTGCGCACAGACTTTGTCACATTTTCAATGAGCTGTCCGGCTGCGTCTCTCACCGAAGCAGAGCCGTTAAAGACCGGTGTCACAAAAGTGTTTTTCGTGTTTTCCATAAGAAGCCTGACCGCCTCAATCTTTACTTCATAGTGCTCCGAATTGTCCGTTCCCTCTTTTGCCAGATAATCCTGATACTCAGGGCTGTTCTGAGCCTTAGTGGTCACAGGGATATATCCTTCAGTCTTTGAATAGGCGATCTGTACGTCGTTTGTCAAAAGATATTGCGCAAACAGCCAGGATGCAAGGACCCTCTGGGGATCTCTTTTATTAAAGATGCAAAGAGACGGGCCCTGGGACATCATCTTAAGGTCAGATGTATCAAACTGAGGAACCGGCATTACGCGGGTTTCGAAATCCACGACCTTATCGGGCGCTATATCAAGAAGCGGCGCTTTGCTGCCCATCCAGGTGGAGCCTGCGGTCGAATCGATGGCAAAGATGCACTGCCCTGCATTTAAGAAATTTGCCGGGTATCCGGAAATCTTGAAGGTGGAGAAAGCACCTGTAGTTGTGTGCTGCGCCACGGTCTTCAAAATCTCTTTTGTGTCATCGTTAAACAAAAGGACATTGCCATCGCTATCCGTATAAGGTGCGCCCTTCTGCCTGAGCATAGTGATCATCATGTTATCCGTTGACTTATAGATCACAGGGATCATGACGTTCTGACCGTTAACCTTATAGGTTCCGTCAGGATTTTTCTCTGTGGCAGCCTCAGCAACCTCCCACATAAAATCCCAGGTCAGCACTTCGGGAAGTTCAAAGCCCAGCTTCTCAACGTAAGTTTCATTTACATAGCAGGCTTCCGTTGACCTCATGTAGGGAAGCGCATAATATTTATCGCCGATCACTCCCTCCTCCAGAAATTCAGAGACAATCTCATCTTTCCCGGGAGAGTCGAATTTGAGCTCACTTCCGCCAAGGCCGTATTTCTCATTATCAATAAGGTCATTGAGCGGAACGACAACGTTGTTGCCGGTAAGGTAAGTTGCGATGTGATCGGGATATGTGATGCAAACATCCGGAGTCGTGCCCGTTGAGATGTTGGTGATCACATCGTTGTAGATCTTACCGTAGTCGGTGTAGAGTCTCAGAGTAACATCGATGTTAGGATAGAGTTTTTCAAAATCCTCTATTGCCTGAGAATAAATCCTGCTCTGCACCACGTTTGTGTCGTTCTTGGCCCAGAAGGTAATCTCTATTTTATTGTTTTCGTCGAAGCTCTCCGGGATCTCAAAAGCCCCCTGCGCCTCAGCTCCATGGCATCCGGTAAGGAGCAAAGCGCTTATCGCCATCCCAAGAGCCAAAGTCTTGATTCTTTTCATACTTTTCCTCACAAGCACATATCAGCCCTTTGTACCGCCGCGGGCAACGCCTTCCATTATCTTCTTTCTGAAGATCAAAAACAGGACCACCAGAGGCAGTGATATTACAACAACTGCTGCCATCATGGCAGGTATATTCTCTCGTCCGAAGCCATTTTCCCTGATCTCCTGTATTCCGTTTGATACAAGGAAAAAGTTTTTGTCATCAGTGATGAGCCTTGGCCACACATAACTGTTCCAGCACTCTATGACCTTCAGTATTGTTACAGTAACAAGAGTCGGCTTTGATATAGGGATCATGACCTTGAACAGGTATCTCATGTCAGAGGTGCCGTCCACCTTGGCTGCCTTGTAGAGCTCCTCCGGTATCTGCTCAAAATTCTCTTTTAAAAGGTATATGTAAAATACCGATGTTACAGAAGGCAGGATGAGTCCTAAATAAGTATTTCTCAGATCAAGATTTGTTATCGTGACAAAGTTCGTTATGATAACAAGCTCGTTAGGTATCATCATCAGAGAAAGAAACATCGAAAAGACAATGTCTTTTCCCTTAAAATCAAGTCTTGCAAAGGCAAAAGCCGCGAAAATTATAACTATCATCATAAGAGCGGTTGTAACCAGAGTAAATACCAGTGTGTTGAAGAAGTACCTCGCAAGAGGAACCGCTGTGAAAGCCTGGATATAATTCTGAACCGTCGGGCTTAAGGTAAAGAACTTCGGAACGTACTCAGAGTTGTAAGCACTGTAGCTTTTTACCGAGGTGAGGATCATCCAGTAAAACGGAAACAGTACCAGGATCGCCCACAGTATAAGAAACAAGTATCTTAATACTTCTCGCAACCTGTTCCTGATCATGCTCTCTCTTTCAATTGTCTGTACTTGCTGTTTATCCATATTCAGGTTCCCTTAAAACACTTAGTTGTAGAACACAGTCTTTTTGCTGACCATGAGGTTTATTGTGGTGATGGTGAAAACTATTGCAAACAGGATCAGCGCTGCTGCCGAAGCATAGGACGGATAACCGCCGCTGTTACCGTAGAGCATATCGTAAACATAGCCCACAATTGTGTTCATTCCGGCCGCGTTAAGGTCCGTTCCGAAAAGAGCCACCTCATCGCTGTAAGCTTTGAAAGCGCCGATAAATCCTGTGATCACCAGGTAAAAGACCATGGGTGAGATCATAGGAAGAGTGATCTTATAAAACGTTCTGAAGGAAGATGTGCCATCAACTTTGGCTGCCTTGTAATACATAGGGTTCACCGAAGCCAGAGCACTGGTCAGTATCAGTATCTTAAAGGGCATTACGATCCAGATGGTGTAGAAACACATCACAAACATCTTGGCCCAGTAGGGGCCGTCGATAAAGTCAACACCTGTACCGCCAAAGAACTGTATCAGGATATTCACAAGGCCGTCAGAATACGGAGTCTTCTTAAAGAGGATCATAAAGACAAGGCCCACAGCCAGTGTATTGGTTACGTAGGGAAGGAAATAAACAGTCTGAAAGAAATCCCTTATGAGCTTTATGTTGCTCAGCTCCAAAGAGATGAAAAGAGCGATCCCCGTAGATAGCGGAACCGTAATGATAACAATGATAAAGGTATTCTTCAGAGCCTGTATAAAATAGGGATCGTGAAGAACATAGTCATAGTTATAAAGCCCAACGCCAAAGTAGCTTTGGGATGCGAAATTGTAGCCCTCTTCAAAGGAGTATATAAAAACATCCACCAGAGGGTACACCATAAATACCAAAAGAAAGGCCAGTGCAGGAAGCAGGCACAGCCAGGCTGTCAGGTTCTTTTTCATTACTCCGTCCTGATCCTTTCCTCAATGATCTTATCAAACAATCTTACTTTATGCGGCTTCAGCGAAAATCTCACACAGCCGTCCACAGGAACAACTTCCTCTTCGGAAGGAATTATTGCCCTTATATTCTCACCCAGAAAATGCTCGTTGGTGGCAATAACACTGGTGTCACGTCCCATGACTTCCCTGTTGATAAAGCTGCAGGCAAGAGGTCCGTTTTCATCTACGATAAAACCCTCAGGCCTTACAGCAACATATACATCACCGTCTCCGACGCCCTTTGCATCCATGACAGGGCTCTCTCCAATATAAACCTTCTCTGACCTGACAGATCCCTCGAACACATTGATCTGTGGTGTTCCAAGAAACTTGGCCACAAAAAGGTTTATGGGCTCGTCGTAGATTTCCTGTGGCTTACCCATCTGCTGTAGGACGCCATCCTTCATGACCACGATGATATCGGATATACTCATGGCCTCTTCCTGGTCATGGGTTACAAATACAGTGGTAATGCCTGTTTCTGTCTGGATACGCTTTATCTCTTCCCTGGTCTGAAGACGCAGCCTTGCATCAAGGTTTGACAGGGGTTCATCGAGAAGGAGCACTTTGGGCATCTTAACAAGAGCTCTGGCTATAGCAACTCTCTGCTGCTGACCGCCTGACATCTCGTTTGGCTTTCTGTCCAGAAGTGAATCGATCTGTACGAGCTTTGCCGCCTCTAAAACCTTCTCCTCCATAACCTCTTTGGTGAGTTTATCTTCACCTCGAAGGTTTTCAAGAGGAAATCTGATATTCTCTCTTACTGTCAGATGCGGATAAAGGGCATAGTTCTGGAACACCAGTCCCACTCCCCTCTTCTCGGGCTCGAGTCCTGTTACGTCAAGGTCCTCAAAATAGATCCTGCCCTCTGTGGGTTTCTCCAGACCGCAGATCAGGTTGAGAGCCGTGCTCTTCCCGCAGCCCGAAGGGCCAAGAAGTCCCACAAGCTTGCCGTCCGGAATTGTGAAATTAAAGTCCGAAACAGCAACCACCTCATCTTTTATCTTTTTATTTCTGTTTGGAAACCTCTTGGTGAGGTGTTCTAAAACAATTTTCATACTCTCCCCTCAGATCTGGTGCCTTACAACCTTGTATTCGTCATCATCCTGATAGTACGGACACTCCCTGGAACCATTGGACATAAATCTGTAGTAATCATCCTCGTCCATGTTTACCATACAGGTATAGCACTCCCAATCCTCATCATACACATAATTTGCGCAGGTATCGCAGATCATACAAAATCCTCTCTCATTGGATTAAAGATATCCAAAAGCTTACCGGCTTCGAGACATACACATCCGTGAACCACATCGTTCATCTTGAGCATTGTGTCTCCGGCCTCAACAATCTTTTTTACCCCGTCAATTTCAAACTCAAATTTGCCGCTGACTATATATGTGATCTGAGTGTGGGGATGGTGGTGAAGAGCGCCGACAGCCCCCTTCTCAAAAGTGTTTTCAACACACATAAGATCCTTGCTGTATGCAAGAACTCGTCTTACCACACCGTTTCCCTGATCCTCAGCCTTAACATCCTTATAAAAAACCCATCTCTCATCTAGCATAACTAAAGCCCTCCATTCAAAAATTCATCGCGTTTATGTAGTCTTCATCAAAGCTATCCATGGCTGCAAGTTCGATCAGCTGTGCCTTCTCTGTTATCAGATCAAGTTTTGCCGCAGCATCTGACTCGCTTTCCCATCCGGACAATGCGCAGGCAGTATACTCCGCAGCACCCTTTAGAGCAGAGTTTCCGACCGCTATTATCTTACCATTAAAATCCTTTGGAAACATCTGTAATTCTTCTACATTTTCTTGTGATATTTTACTTCCAAATCCGCCGGAAATATACACCTTATCAGGAACTTTTCCCTCTAAAAGAGCCTTTGCTCCGGTATAGACGGCTGCTTTTGCAAGCTGGACGTTTCTGATATCCTGCTGCGTCAGCATGATCCTGCCGTCTTTAGTCAGTGGAAAGCCCTTATCGAAGTACTCATCTGTCAAAAGACCTGTCTCATCCACCAGACCTGTTCTGACCAGCTCGGATACCGTCTCCATCACACCTGTTCCGCAAATACCTATCGGCTCAGCACCTCCTATGGTACTGATGGTCACATGATGGTCCGCCCCTTCTATCTTTACGTGGTCGATAGCCCCCGGGATCGAAGCCACTCCGCAGCTGATGCCTCCCGCCTCGAACACCGGTCCTGCTGCAGTTGAAGTCACCTTCAGATCCTTCCCGTCATAAAACGCCATCTCTCCGTTGGTTCCAAGGTCCAGGAAAAAGAACTTTTCCTCTTTATCAAGGTCTAAGGTAAAAAGCCCTGCCACTATGTCAGCGCCGACAAATGCTGATATTCCCGGAAGTACTGTCAGTCCGATGTCAGGAATGTCATCTAGGATCACGTCTGAGAGCATCCACTCTTTTTCCAGGTGCTCCGCAGTGTACGGATACTTTCCGAGGCTCTTGGGGTCCCTCCCCGCCAAAAGATAGAGCATGGTTGTGTTGCCGGTTATCGTTATGGCTTTGAGAGCCGTAGCTTTGCCGGGACATCCGATGTTATGGGCCTCCGTCAGCTCTTTTACCAGATTCTCAATATCGGATACCACTGTCTTGCGCATAGTTTCTCTTGTTTCTTCGTCCTCGGCTGCCGATATTCTTGATATAACATCCGCTCCGAACTTTCTCTGGGAGTTTACGCAGCTTGATGTTTCAATTACGGTGTATCCGCCATTTGTGCTTTGTATCAGGGCTGCTGCTATAGTTGTTGTGCCAATATCAATGGCTATTCCGTAGGCACCGGTTTGTTCACTTTCAGAAATATCCTGTGCCCTTACATGTTCATCATTTAATGTCAGTACCGATATTTCCTGCTCTCGTATGCTATTTAGGAGCTCAACTTCACAGTCCTCACAGACCACGGTCCGGCAGAGGATCCTGATCCCCGCCCCGGTCTCTTTATCAGTCAGGAATGCTTCCTCGTAGCTTCCGGGAATCGGTGCGCCTTTCAGAAATCTGATCCTGCATCTGCCGCACCTTCCTGCACCTCCGCAGGGAAGGGCATAATTTACCCCGGCTCTGTCCAGGATGGCTTTTAGCCGCTCTCCCTTTTTGGCTGCAATCTTGCGGGCTTTTCCGTATTCATTTATGGTAACCGTGATCTCTTTTGCCTTCATATACAATAAGTTTAGTTATTGTAGCCCCGGTTAGCAAGTTTTAGAGTCACAAAACATTGGTATTTTCATGGTAAATGTGAGAAAATATAAGGTAACCGAGTATATTAATTCGGAGTAAACAAAATGGTTTTCGAGTATGAAAGGAGATAGTTATGGGGCTTATTTCAGCAGCACTCTCAGCAGGTGGAAGCGTACTCTCTGATTCCTGGAGAGATTATTTTTATTGTGATTCACTTAGTACAGATGTGCTTCTAACAAAGGGAAAAAAGAAACAGGGTAAAGGCAACGAGAACATCATTTCCAACGGTTCTATCGTTGCAGTTAACGAAGGCCAGTGTATGATCCTTGTTGACCAGGGACAGATCACAGAGATCTGTGCCGAGGCAGGTGAGTTCGTATACGACACTTCAACAGAGCCATCACTTTTCTATGGCGACCTTGGTGAAAACATCGTTAATTCCTTCAAGGAATTTTATAAGAGACTTAGCTTTGCAGGCGGCACTGCCAAGGATCAGCGCGTTTACTATATCAATACAAAAGACATCATCGGCAACAAGTACGGAACAGTTAATCCGGTTCCTTTCCGCGTAGTTGATACTAACGTCGGACTTGATATGGATATCGATATCCGCTGCCACGGTGAATACAGCTACAAGATCGTTGACCCCGTTCTTTTCTACAAGAACATCGTGGGCAACGTATCTGATGAGTTCAGAAGAGACAAGATCGAGTCTCAGCTTAAGAGTGAGCTCCTCACAGCTCTTCAGCCTACATTTGCCAAGATTTCCGAGATGGGAATCCGTTACAGCGCACTTCCCGGACACACAACCGAGATAGCTGACGTTCTCAACGATGTTCTTTCAAAGAAGTGGACAGAGACCTACGGTATCAAGATTTCTTCCTTCGGTATCAGCTCAGTTAACGCTTCAGAAGAAGATGAAAAGACAATCAAAGAGCTCCAGAGAGCCGGCGCTCTTAAGAATCCAAATATGGCAGCTGCTACTCTTGCCAGCGCACAGGCACAGGCCATGCAGGATGCAGCCAAGAACACAGCAACAGGTCCTATGATGGCCTTTGCCGGAATGAACATGGCTCAGCAGGCAGGCGGAATGAATGCACAGTCACTCTACGCTATGGGTGCTCAGCAGGCTCAACCTCAGGCAGCTCCTCAGATGACAGCTCCTGCAGCAGGTTCATGGACATGCTCATGCGGAAATGTTAACACAGGTAACTTCTGCCCTAACTGCGGCTCCAAGAAGCCCGATGCAGGCTGGACATGCTCCTGTGGCACTGTAAACACAGGTAACTTCTGCACACAGTGTGGTTCAAAGAGACCTAACTAATTCTATTATTCAGAGGAAATCATGGCTTTACACGAATATGAATGCCCCGCTTGCGGCGGGGCAATGGAATTTAACCCGAAGACCCAGAAGATCAAATGTCCCTTCTGCGATTCGGAGTTTGATGTAAAGGACTATGTAGCCAACCACAACTCTGAGTCTGCCGGCGAAGCAGCCGATGACTATGTCACTGATCCCGCTGCCAATGAAGCTGACACTTCGCAGCCAATGTACATCTACCGCTGCGGATCCTGCAGTGGCGAGATTCTGGCCACAGAGTCACTTGGCTCCATGAAATGTCCTTTCTGCAGTAACAACGTTGTTGTACAAGAGAAATTTACAGGCAAGTTTACCCCCGACTACATCATCCCCTTCAACAAGACAAGGGAAGATGCCATCGAGGCTTATAAAGGTTACGTAAAATCCAAGAAACTCCTGCCAAAGGTATTCTTTGACCAGAACCACATCGATGAAATAAAGGGCGTATATGTGCCCTTCTGGCTATTTAACGCAACCCAGTATTACAAGGGCATCTTTGACGCCACCAAGGTAAGAACCTGGGCAGACAGCCAGTATTACTACACCGAGACCAGTTATTACGATATTGTAAGAGTCGGATCTGAACGCTTTGAGCGCGTTCCCGTGGATGGTTCAAAAGAAATGCCCGATGACCTTATGGAGTCTTTGGAGCCTTTTGACCAGAGCAAGATGGTTCCCTTCAACATGGGATATCTGGCGGGATTTCTTGCCAACAAATATAACGTTGAAGCTTCAGAGAACAGAGACAGAGCAATAAACAGAATGCATGCTTCAACTGTCTCTGACTTTAGGAACAGCATATCAGGCTATTCTACACTGAATAAAAGAACAGAAGAATGTAACACCGGCGAAGAGTCCGTTAAATATGCCCTCTACCCGGTATACATCCTGAACACCAGCTGGGAAGGCAAGAATTATCTCTTTGCCATGAACGGTCAAAGCGGTAAATTTGTCGGAAATCTTCCCTTCTCCCTTTCCAGGGCGCTTGCGTATTACTTCCCTATCGCGGGAGCAGTCGCAGCAATTGCCTTTGTTCTGTTTAGCCTGTTTGCCTGAGTAAATATTTAGGACAGCATATGAATAAAAAGATACAATTACAAACTATACTTTCGAGGATCATATTGGCAGTAATGCTCATCACAATGATCCTTCCAATAAAGGTGATGGCTTCCGACAAGCTCTGGGACAGCAACGAGATCCCTTCAAGCCGTCAAAAGCCAAGGCTTGTTGACAACGCCGATCTTTTGACAAGCTCCGAGGAGGAAACACTCCTTGCCCTGCTTGATGAAACCAGTGCAAAATGGCAGTGCAACATTGCAGTACTCACGGTAGAGAACCACGATGGTTCCATCCAGGATTTTGCCGACGACTATTTTGATTACAACGGATTTCAGGCCGACTACAACGGAAGCGGAATTCTCTTCATGCTGAGCATGGCGGACAG
Source organism: Butyrivibrio sp. (assembly GCA_017445665.1). Classification (GTDB taxonomy): domain Bacteria; phylum Bacillota; class Clostridia; order Lachnospirales; family Lachnospiraceae; genus Butyrivibrio. The sequence goes on from JAFSTR010000095.1 coordinate 20,404, forward strand.
AGAATGGGCCTTCAGCACCTGTGGCGAAGCCATCAATGTTTTCACGGACTACGGTCAGCAGTATCTGATCGATGCCATGATGGACGACCTCAGGGAAGGCGATTACAACGGCGCATGCAAGGCTTATGTAAAGGAGTGCGACAGACTTCTCAATGAAGCTTCAAAGGGAACTCCTTATGATGTGTATTCAAAGCCGATGCGCACGGCTGCTGACTATTTAAACTTTGGACTGTACAGTGTTGTTATCGGTCTTGTGGTAGCTCTTTTCCCGATCCTTAAGATGAAATCTGACCTGAAGACAGTCAAGATGAACTCCGGCGCCCGCAATTACTCAGCTGGCGGTCCCAGTTTCCGGGCTCGTGACGACAGGTTCCTTCACAAGACCCTGAGCAAAACACCGAGGCCACAGGACAATGACTCAAGCTCTTCAGGCGGTTCATCACATCGCAGTTCATTTAGCGGCGGAAGCTCAACTCACATATCAAGTTCCGGAACCACTCACGGAGGTAGTCACGGACATTTCTAAAAGCAGGAGGATTTAATCAGTGACATTAACTGTGAAGATCCGCACAGCTTTGTTGTCAGTTATAGCAGTTACTTTGGTCACCACATTTCTGCTAATACTGGGCACACATAGGTTTGATACTCCACTACAGAGTACAATAGTTCAGCTGGATTCCGGCTGGACTATTTCTCGTGGAGATGAGATATGGCAACCTGAGGACATAACTCAGACCAGCATCGGTCATATGAACAGAGGCGATGTCCTGACAATCACAACAACTCTTCCCGACATTCAGATCTATCCTGCTGCTGTTGCTTTCAGGAGCATCCTTTCCACTGTAGAAGTATATCTCGACGGAAATCTCGTCTATTCTTTCGGGCAGGAATACGCTGCCAAAGGCAAAATGATACCCAAGAACGAAAATTTTGTTCCTCTTCCCAGGGACTTTCAGGGAAAAGAGCTGACGATAAAGTTCACTTCCGGAGAAAAAGACGCCTTCTCCAGCCTTCCTCATATAACACTTGGTATTTACAATGATATAAAAACGTCTATGGTACAAGGTAATCGCCTTCCCACAGTGATCGGCGTATATCTCTGTCACATAGGCTTTATGCTTCTTGTTCTTTCACCATTTTTAGCTTTCTCTAAATATCGCGATTTCAGTATAATCTTCAGCGGTCTTACATCTCTGCTCATTGGTATCTATATCCTGAGTTTCAATAATATTTTCTGGTACCTTGCAGATAATCCGCCTTTTTATACTTTCACCGAATATTTCACACTGTATTTTATCCCCGCCGCCATTATGGGATTTATGGTAGTCACAAATCAGTCAGGTTCCAGACGTGTCGGGATCGCACTGTTAACAATAGACCTTATCTTCGGGCTTGGTACATCGTTCCTTCACCTTGCAAACATCGTACACCTATGCTACTTCGTTTCATGGCTGCATGTTATCGGTCTTGTTGAAGGCCTCTTTGTAATAGTATCCCTCATTATCACAGCCATGAAAACATCCCGAAGTAATAATGACATTTCAAGAGCACGGATCATTTCAACCAGAATCCTGATCATCGGACTTGCTTTCTTTGTCTTATGTTCGATCATTGATATTGTTGCTTACAATGTCCTAAAGTTTGTCACCAGTGATGAGACCGATATCGAGATCACATTCACCACTTTGGGAGCTCTTGTGTTTGTCATGAGTCTGCTCCTCAACTTCTTCTTCCACTGCATAGAGTTCATCAATGAATCCACTGTCAAGGTACAGCTGGAAGGTCTTGCTTACAGTGATGCGCTTACCGGCATTGCAAACAGAGCACGCTGCGAACAGGCCCTTGCAGAGCTTTCAGGCGATTACACCATAATCAGCATGGATCTTGATTACCTTAAATATACCAACGACAATTATGGCCACGACATGGGAGACAGGCTCCTTAGTGGTTTTTCAGAAGTACTTAAAAACAGCTTTACCGATGCGCAGCTGATAGGTCGAATGGGCGGTGACGAGTTTATTGTCATCCTTCCTTTTGTTGACGATGAAAGGACCAAGCGAGATATTGCCTGCTTTAACGATCAGATGGAGCACAAAAACAACAACAGCTCAAACCTTCGTTTCTCTGCTTCCTGGGGCTATGCTTCAAGCAGGGATAAAGAAATAAAAAGCGGTTCATCAGCGCAGAAAGTTTACCTTCTGGCAGACCAGCATATGTATGCCATGAAGAATCAGCACCACAGACAGACTCTTGGCAGGCTCTACGATGATCTCCTCGGAAAAATGATGGAAAAGGGAGGTAAGAGTAATGACTAAAAGATTCCTCCCTCCTGTAATCTGCTCACTTATAATTCTCATCCTGATATACCTGCTTATCAGCAACGGTATGGCTTTTACAGCAGAATATCCCATGGCTGAAATGGATGATGGCTGGACAATAACACTTAATGGCGGTGTTCATAAAGATGTAACTCTTACAAGATTCAGCGAAATAATTGACGGAACCCTTGAGCGCGGAGACAACATAGTAATGACTACAACTCTCCCCGACCTCGGTGATATTCCCTTCCCGGTCATCCTGTTTAAGAGCAGATATACCACCCTGACAGTTTATGTCGATGACCAGTACTTTTTCGATTTTGGCTCCGATATGTACGCCGAAAATAAATTCCTGGGTAAGTCCTATCATTTCATTACCCTTCCGCATGACTTTGCAGGAAGAGAGTTAAAGTTTGAAATGCGGGTAAGTGAAAAAGACGCTTTCAGGAATCTAAACCCTCCTATAATCGGAAGTCAGCCGGATGTAGAGGGAGATTTTATCCACCGACACCTCCCGATAATTGCAACAGGCATGTTTCTGATGGTATTCGGACTATCATTCCTTTGCATCACAATGTTTTTTGTCAGTTCCGTACCTGACATAAGAGCGTTTCTTCTCGGCTCCCTGTTTTGCATAAATCTGGCACTCTGGATCATGTCCTATTACAGCATCGTGTCGCCTTTTATTCATTCAAAGAATGAGACGCAACTGGAATTCTTTACCATGTATCTCATCGTACCTTATTGTTATCTTTTCCTTTACCTGGTACAGAAGATAGAAAACAAGAGACTTTATCTCACAGCCGCGCTATTGACAACAGGCATAACGATTGCTCAATATACCCTTCACTATGTATTCGGTATCCACATGAAAGTCACACTGCCCATGTATCACATCGCAGGTGCCTTTGGATTTGGAGTTCTCACCTATTACCTTATCAGGAACATTCGTAAAAAAGATATCTCTGAATCCGGTATGATC
>JAFSTR010000012.1 GCA_017445665.1 Butyrivibrio sp.
CCTCACTTTACCCTTAAAGGAAACGCGATGTTTGCTCTTGGTATTGTGACCGGCGCCAACAGGAGTCTGCTTTCGGATACTCCCCTGCCCGGCTATGAGCCTGTTATTACGGGAAAAGAGATTGAGAAGTTTGAGCTTTTGTCGGCCAGAAAGTATATGGAGTTCAGACCGGAAAGCTTTCAACAGTGCGCCCCTGTCGAATTCTACAGAGCAAAGAAAAAGCTCTTTTACCGCTTTATTGCAGGTGAGCCCATAGTCGCCCTTGATGAAGACGGCAGGATATCGCTTAACAGCGCCAACATCATAATACCTGGTGATACAGGTTACAGTCCCCGTTATATCATGGCAATACTGAATTCTTCCGTGGTGAGCTTTTATTACAGGCACAGGTTCAGGAACATGAAAGTTCTCCGCTCTGCCTTAGAGCAGCTCCCCATTGCTGCCTGCAACAGTTCACAGCAGCAGGAACTGGAAGCTCTGACCTATGAGCCCGATCAGGAAAAGATTGACAGATATGTCGCTTCGCTATACGGTCTTAGTGATGAAGAATTATTGATAATAAGAGAAAATTAAGGTTTACTTTTCCAATTTAAAGTGCTATAGTGTAACTCGAACTATTTAAACCGGAGGAATAGAAATGTCTTTTGAATATATACAGAAGCTCCCGACTCCCGAGGAGATCAGACAGGAATACCCACTCGGCAAAGCGCTGACGGCTCTTAAGAAGGAAAGAGACGCCATGATTGCTGACATCTTCACAGGAAAGAGCGATAAATTCCTTGTTGTTGTAGGCCCATGCTCTGCTGACAACGAGGATGCAGTCTGCGATTATGTATCAAGACTTGGCAAGATCAATGAAAAAGTTAAGGACAAGCTCATCCTTATCCCCAGGATCTATACCAACAAGCCCCGTACAACGGGCGATGGCTACAAAGGAATCACCTCTCAGCCGGATCCGGAGGGCAAGACAGATTTCAGAGCCGGTCTCGTTGCAATGAGGCACATGCAGATAAGGGCCATCGAGGAATCAGGTCTTACAGCTGCAGATGAGATGCTCTATCCCGAAAACTGGGGATATGTAGCTGACATCCTCTCCTACGTTGCCATCGGTGCAAGATCTGTTGAGGATCAGGAGCACAGAATGACAGCCAGCGGCTTTGATGTTCCTGCCGGGATGAAGAATCCTACCAGCGGAACTCTTAGCGTTATGCTTAATTCCGTATACGCTGCCCAGCAGCCTCACACCTTCGTGTACAGAGGATATGAAGTTAAGACAAACGGTAACCCCCTCTCTCACTGCGTACTCAGGGGGTCCAGCAACAAGCACGGTCAGTCGCTTCCCAACTACCACTACGAGGATCTAAGTCTTCTTTTAAAGCTCTATGAGCAGAGGGAAATCATCAATCCGGCTGCCATCATTGATGCAAACCACAACAACTCAGGCAAGCAGTTCAAGGAGCAGATCAGGATCGTAAAAGAGGTCCTTCACTCAAGGAATTTGAATCCTGATATCAAGAAGCTGGTAAAGGGCGTTATGATCGAGAGTTACATCGAGGAAGGCTGCCAGAAGATCGGCGAAGGCATTTACGGTAAGTCCATCACAGATCCATGTCTTGGATGGGACGATACCGAAAGGCTCCTTCTCGAGATCGCAGAACAGGCATAAATTCATGCTATATAAATGACTCCGTCCCCAGGGCTCATTTTTAGTTTCTAATCCTTGCCCAGGCAAAGGGATCTTTTGAATCATCTCTCTTTTTGATGTATCTGGAAATAGTGTTGCTCTCAGAGTATCCCATCAGCTCCTGAACCGAGGATACATCTGCTCCGTTGTCCACCAGATGTACTGCGAAGGAATGCCTTAATGTAAACGGAGTGATGTCAGAGTTTATACCTGCTTTTTTAACATAGGTCTTTATCAGCTTCCAGAGGCCCTGCCTGCTCATGGGTGTTCCGCTGCAGTTAAGAAATACAGTCTCATCATCCGTATTTTCAGTAAGAAGATCTGCTCTCGCCTTTAAGAGGTATCTCCCCAGGGCGTCCTTGGCTTTTTTGCCGTAAGGAACGAGTCTCTCCCTGGCATTTTTCCCGCTTCCCGTTATTCTGATACAGCTAAGGCTCAGATCTACATTTGATAGCTTTAAGCCTATAACTTCAGAGGCCTTAAGTCCCGTTGCATACATAAGCTCAAGGATTGCCTTATCCCTTATTCCCTTGGGATCACTTCCAAAGTTCTGGCTGAGAAGATCCTCAATCTCAACAGTGGTGAGAACTCTCGGCCCCTTCTTCTCTATCTGCGGACTCCTTAGCATCTCCGACGGGTTGTCTTCAATATTTCCGTTTTCCAGCATATAGCGGAAAAAAGCCTTTATGGATGTGTAATGCCTTGTTATCGAAGAAGGCGCAAAGTGCTCATCCCTAAGGCTTCCGGCGTAGTCCAGAAGACGGTCCTGGGTAATATCCTTAACATCAGATATTCCCCTTCTCTCCATGTATGAGATCATTCTCTCCAGGTCTCTTCTATAGGAGATCACAGTGTTCTCTGAAGTCTTTTTTACAGCCTGTAGATACTGTATAAATTCCTGTATCTGTGCATCCATCATAACTTCTCCTCACTCCCCTTCCCATTTTCTGAAAGCGTAAGCGCAAGCCATATCGGCATTGTCAGCACGTAGGCATATCCATATCTGAAATCCACAACAGGTGAAGCTATAAGCAGCGTTGCAACTAAAAGCAGCATCAGAACATGTATAAGAATATTCTTCTTCCTTCTGATGGCAAGCACCATCGTTATAACAAGGCCCCAGAAATATGCTCCGATACTAAAGAACATGCCGTAAATTGGCATGAAATCCGAGAGCTTTATCAGGATCTCTTTTACCTTGATAAACTTCCCGCCTATCTTGGGCTCTGAGATCAATCCGTGTTCATTGGACATAATGCCGTCGATGTCTCCTACCTTGTAGGCTACATCGGGATAAATATATCCACCGGTAAGGTCATACCATGCTCTTACATACAGTACGGGATTCTTTAAAAACAGCTTAACCCAAAGGTCCAGATACTGTCCTTTATTAGCTTCCAGAATTTCCGGATGTCCTGCTCTTACAAGCTCCTTAATGTTGTCAGCAAAATCCGCAGCATAAAGCTCTTTTACATAAGTCCTGTCAATAACAGCATCGATCTGAGACAGCTCATCATCCGACACATTTCCCTCTTCCACAAGGACTCTTGCCACCTGCTGGAGAGGAACCGAGAGCGACTCGGTAAAGTCCGGACTCCCCACATTAAACGCGTCAAAAACAGGCCCTTTGATAACTACAACCGTTATTATTGCAAGAAGGGCTGTTATTGCTGCCGGAACTATCTTTTTCCTGAAAACATAGATAAATACCATCATAAACGGTATCATGGCAAAAAAAGCATTGGATCTGAACAGCATAAACAGAACAGAAAGGATAAAGAAGCTGATGTATTTTAGGACACTGACCTTCTCATCTCTCTTTCTGTACATTTCAACAATATTACACGCCAGCAGCACTGCGATTCCGGCAAAGGGCACATCCTTCCACATTGTCACCGCAAACACTGCATTAAACGGCATAAAGGCAAAGAAAATGATTGAAAGCACCACGTGCTTTACATTAAGACACTTCTCTATCCTTACCATCTCTCTGACTGCCGCGCCATTACACAGTGCCATAAATATCATCTGAACAAAGGTATAGGTGGCAATTCCATAGATCTTACTGCCAGTCAGTGCAAGTCCGATCCGGTAAAAGAGCTTTATCAGAAATGTATGCACTACCGGATGATGGTTGGAATACTCAAATGCACCTATTATCTGCATAAACTGCACCAAAGAATCAGCTGTCATTATCCCCGGAAATTCATAAAGGTAATAAGGCAGATATCCCAAAAAGCAGGAAAATGCCGCAACAGCAAATACTTTGATCTCCAAAGCCCCGGTCAGAGCCTTTTTATCAGGTGCTTTACCTGTCTTTTGCCGCATCTCAAAGAGGTCTTTTCTGAACAGTATCCACAATGCCATACAAAAAAGTGTTAACAGGATATAAGTCCCGGCAAACAGAATAAACACAGTCAGGATTTTAAAAATGCCACTGCTGAACTGAGCAG
>JAFSTR010000096.1 GCA_017445665.1 Butyrivibrio sp.
CTTCTTTCCGCCAACGATCAGTTTAGCTATAAAAGCTGTTACGGGTCCCATCATCTCAAGCATGCTCTCCGGCATCATACCTTTATTTCCGGCATCATACTGATTTTCGCCCTCTTCGTAATACTTTAGTGAAATCCTGATCCCCGCAGGGCCATCGGCCATGATAAGAGGCTTTATTCCTTTACTCACAAGTTGTGATGTTGTTTCACCCGCAGCTCCTGCAAGATGTGTCGCAGCATTGCCGATAATACTGAGTCCTTTTGCATTCGGATCAAAGTTTCCGATCTGCATGTAAGAAAGCTCTTCATCCGTCAGGTTCTTTATCCTTGGGTCTACAGGTACCTCGCTGTCAAAAGAGACTTCTCTTTTCTCAAAGTCATCGGCAGTAAGTGTGATGGCTGTGATACCTTCAGGAATTGATTCCGTCTCTGAATGCTCAGACTTTATGTCTGTAAAGTCAGGCTTTCCAAGGCAGTTCCTGGTCTTTAGAGTTGTAACCGTTTCTTCCAAAGTAGCAACTGCAGCAATTTTTGTATCCACTGAGCTGTTGCCTACCCTGATCACATATCTGCCCTTCTCAAGAACATAGCTTTCAGATTCCTCATCATAGGAAGCAAAATCAGAAAGCCTGAATGATATCTCAAGCTTACATTCTGATCCGCTATCAAGAAGCGAAGTCTTAGCATAGCCTACCAGCTGCTGATATGGCTGATCAAGCTTATTCTCAGGGACTGAGAGATAAATCTGCACAACCTCTTTTCCGGCGCAGCTTCCTGTATTCTTGACAAGCACCTCACATGTAAAGGTATCCTTCTTAGCCTTTACGCCCAATACCTTAGTCTCAAATGTTGTATAAGACAGCCCAAATCCAAACGGGAACAGAGCTGTCTTCTTAAAGGTATCAAAGTAGCGATAGCCCACATAGATACCCTCTTTGTAGCGATTATCGTTCCAGTCTCCAAAGGTTCCCTCCGCCGAATACTCTTTAAATTCCGCCCAGGTTGTTGTGAGCTTACCTGAAGGATTCTGGTTTCCCAGAAGGATATCCGCAAGTATAGCTCCGCAGTCAGTTCCAAGCTGGGATAAAAGGAGGATGTCTTTTACCTCCATTACAGGTGAAAGATCAACTACACCTCCGACATTTAAAACAAGCATGAACCTGTCATACATTTTATTCAGAAGAAGGATGTCACGGATCTCAGACTTTGACAGCTTTACATCTCCTTCTAAAACCTCTCTGTCGCTTCCCTCTCCGGAATTTCTGCTGACAACATATACGGCTGTATCGCATACCTTTGTGATCTCAAGGTCATGGTCAGGCTCCTTCATGGTCTTACCCATGGAATACATGATTGCATTCTCATGCTTTGCCTTTGCCTGCGCCTTAAGTTCCTTAAAGAACTGCTTTTTTGCCTGCTTTCTTACCTCATCATAGGCATCAAGCCAGCTCTTTGAAGCAATGATAAATCCTGCTCTTTCAAGTCCCTGCTCTATTGTGAAAGTCTCTTTTGAATTAACCTCTCCCGAACCTGTACCGCCCTTTATCGTATAGCGAAGTCCGGCGCCGTAAGCTGCAATCTTACCTGATTTTTCTAAAGGGAACTGTCCGCTCTTTTTAAGAAGAACCGTGCACTCCGCTGCATTACTGAGTACAAATGATAATCTGCCTTCGCCTTTTCTTTCCATAGTTATCTCCTTACTTTCTTGCAGCTATCTCTTTCTGAATTTCCGGAAGTCTTTTTTCCAGATCAAATCGCACAGCAAAAGCAAACAATACGATGAACAGAATAAGAGGAATATAGATGCTGAATGCATATATAGCCTGAATAACAGCAGGTGAAACAGTTGTTGCAAGCCCGTCGTAAGCTGCAAGGCCAAGGCACCATCCAATTATTGAAGCGCCGATACCCGATCCAACCTTATTACCAAAGCTGCATGCGCTCTGGGCTGTAGCAACCATTCTTCTGCCATACTTATATTCATTATAATCAATAGCCATGGCAGACATAACCCCCATGAGGCACATCATTGGAATGTTTGCGAAAGTGCCGAAACATGAAAGAGTGGTGTTATAAATAAAATGAGTAGGGTTAAAGAGTCTTAAAGCTGTGCCGATTGCTCCGATAAGGAATGAAACTCTGAGTGTCTTTGTAACTCCGAGTTTTTTAGTCATCGGACCAACAGCTACAAAACCAAGAATAGTAGGTATCATACCGATGGCACCCTGAATGGCAACCAGGTTGTCATCACCGTATATCCACTTGCAGTAATATGTTCCTGACGCACCACTTATTCCATAAGAGATATTAGCACAGAAATTCATGATCAGGATCATTACCCAGTACTTGTTTCCAAAAAGAGATTTGAGCGCTTCTCCAAAAGGTACCGTAGTCTCATCATCATGTATATCTTCAGCCTGTACTCCCTCGCCGACTGCTGTTTCTTTTGCCTTCAGGTAACAGATGATCAGAGCAAGTGCAATAAACAGTCCGAAGATAACTCCCATCTTGATCCATGCACTCTGATTACCGCCAAGAGCATTGGTGATAGGAATTACAGCTACTGCAATTATCATGCCCGATACATATCCGGAAGCTGCTCTCCATATTCCCATGGTTCCTCGCTCTTCCTGGCTGTTGGTTCTGACAACCAGTATAGATGAATACGGTATGCATATGGCTGTATAAATAACTGCTGAGAGCACAACATTGGTTATAAGCAGGTATCCAATCTGCATTGTCTCTCCCCAGCCTTTTGGAACCGTAAAGAGAGAAATGATAACAAGAGCAGCAGGTATTGCCATCCTCAGTATCCATGGTCTGTACTTTTCTTTTCCGGGGGCTGTATGATCAACAATGTTCCCCATAAAAATATCTGTAAATGCATCGATCACCTTACAAATAAGAAGCATTGTTGCTATTGCACCGGCAGCAATTCCCACCTTGTCTGTGTAAAAGTATGTGAGCTGACCAACAAGTCCGGAAATAATGTTAAGCGAAAACTGTCCCAAACTATCAGCAAAATAGTCACCGGTATGCATAACTTTCTGTACACCATATTTGTCCAACCCTAATGGTTTCTTTGACATAATTTTTTCCTCCGTTTTACATAAATAGCTCTTATGTTGACATTATAAGATTGGAGATAATAGAATTATTGTAGATATGTGAATATTATTGTAACTATGTTGCAAATTTGATCGTGCGGTAAATATATGAAAAACAATATCAAAGACGTTATAAACACATTGCAGATAATCTATAACTCCACATTTATGCCGATCCACTTATTTGAGAACGGTAAGTGCATCAGTTCAATGCCGGTTTCCGAACTTCCTGAGGATTTTATAATCACATACAGAAACAGCCTCGTTCTGGGCAAAAAATCTTTACATTATTTTTCTACAAAAGAATTCTTACTTGTGGGAATTATAAAAAGTGATACAAATGATTTGGATATCATTATGGGACCTGTATCCACTACAGCTTTGTCTGAATCAGACATTGACTCGCTGATAGCAAGCTACTCTCTGCCGGTTGATTACAAAGAACAGATCTGGGATTTTTACGACAGGACTCCACGTTTTACCATGTCGCAGTTTCTGAATATAATGACTCTTATCAATAAAGAATTAAACGGAAATATAATCGATGTTTTCGAGTATTTTGGTTTTACCGATAAGGCAAAAAAACAGATCGTCGGAAAACATCATTCCCACGCTCTCATAGAAAATAAAGAACACTCGCAGTTCCATGATACATACTTTTTCGAACAGCAATATTATGGCTATATAGAAAGAGGAGACCTTGAAGGTCTTCAGCATTTCATTCAGCAAGTGCCCTCTTTTACAGAAGGACGTACCTCAAACGATTCGCTGCGTCAGGCAAAAAATATTTTCATTTCGACCACTGCAATAATAACCCGTCGGGCAATAGCCGGCGGCCTTGATATCGAAACAGCTTATCAGCTCTCCGATTCCTATATCCAGGAGGCTGAAAAAATGTCCGATCAGGCATCAATCCTGGCTCTAAACGCAACTTCTGCAATTGACTTTACAAGCCGCGTGGCGGAAGCCAAGATACCAAAAGGAATGCCTGAGGACATCTATCTGACAATCCAGTTCATTGCAAATCATGTAAACCAGAATATCTCTGTAGAAGAGATTGCCAAACACCTGAACATGGACAGATCTACACTGTCCAAGAAGTTTAAAAGGGAGCTCGGCTTTAATATCAGCTCTTATATTATGCGTCGCAAACTTGAAGAAGCAAAGAGTCTTCTCACCTACACCGACAAGACCATCAGTGAGATCAGCGAGTATCTGTGCTTCTCAACTCAGAGCTACTTTCAGAACGTTTTTAAAGCCAAATACGGCATGACTCCAAAGGAGTACAGAAAGAATCAGAAGAAATAGTTCTTCTCATAGCACCTTATCTTCTGGCACTTGCAGCCATGCGGTGATAGGTATGGCGTATGCCGCGAATGCTGATGCTGTAGGCCATGATGTTCTTAGGCGCAGCAATGCCGGGATGACCACTGTCTCCTATGTGGTGGATGTCGGTTCCTGTCTGTTTGCACATAAGGGCAATCTGCTTGATGGTCTCCTCGTCAGTTCCTTCCTGGCTTGTGCCGATGGCAGTCATGGAGAGTTTTCCCTTTTTGTGGATATAGCTTACTCTCTCCCTTGCCCATTCCACGGTGATCCCGGGAACAGTTCCGGGAGCCGGAAGAAGAATTATATCAGCACCCGCCTCGGCAAAAGCATCAATGTCTTCCATTGTCAGGATCGCATCAGCGCCTTCAGTAATAATGCCCGCTGCATGCATCTTGCCTGAAGCTATGATCATATCATCTCCGACAGCTTCTTTTATCTCTATTATGGCATTAAGAATGCCTTCATTGGTTACACCGATACCCGGGTTACCGGTTATGAGGATCATGTTGACTCCCATGTCTCTTGCGCGAACAGCATTCTCAGCGTTAGCTATGCGGCCCTTTGTAAGAGCCCAGGGATTATCTGAGCCCTCAATAATCTTGCCCGGTTCAAGATTTATAGCCAGTGGCAGTCCTGTAAGCTTTTTGATCAGGCGCGCCGTATCCTCTGCCTTATGCTCAGGAAGTCCCTTAACATCAGGGTTCCAGACATCAAAGATATTGCAGAGAATAAAGTCAGAACCAAAAGCTGCACAGAGCTCTGCATTGGATACGTCCTCGCACTGAGGTGTAAACATGCCGATACACTCAGTCATAAGGGTTCTTCCCTCGCTCTCAGCTATAGCGCTAAGGAGCTCTTTTTTACCCATTTTCTCAAAATCACTTGCAAAGCTGTTTAAGATTCTTTTTCCCATAATCCATACCCTCACGAATCGCTTATCTGGTCAGATCTTTGACCCATTTATATTTCCTGACTCTTATCATAACCCACGGAATCTTGCCGACTTCATCAAGGCAGGTACATGCGTAGACCGCCAGGGGTGACCAGTGAAATACAAAAGCTCCGCATAGTGCCAGCGGAATTGCGATCATCCACATACACACGATCAGGCTGTAGAGGTCAAAGAGCGTATCTCCTCCGCCGTCCAGCACTCCGTTGATTGTAACTGTGTTAACACATCTTCCTATCATGTAAAAAGACATGATGACCATCATCCAGATAAGATAATCACGAGCCTTGTCCGTTAGGATAACGCCGTTAACTACAAGTGGCGTAACAGCCAGAACAATTCCCGTAGAAATAAATCCGATCACAAATGATAGTTTAGTCAGCTTGATTCCGTACTTTTTGCCAAGATCAAGCCTTCCTGCGCCGAGTTCGTTACCTACAATGATCCCGGCTGCGCTTCCTATACCGTTACACATGCAGCACACAAGGTCTCTGACCACTGCAGCCACAGAATTGGCAGCTGCTGCATCAACACCCATATGTCCCATAATGGCTGTATAGGACGTAAAGCCTATTCCCCAGCAAAGGCCACCTCCCATTAGAGGCAGGCATTGCCTGAAAAAGTCCTTCACAAGGTCTTTTGACACACCAAACATACGCCCAAGAGCAGGTCTTACATATGTACTCTTCGTCGATATCAAAAGACATATCGCAAGCTCTATCACTCTGGCAATTGTGGTAGCAAGTGCCGCTCCGCGGGCCTGCATGGCAGGAAGTCCAAAGAGTCCGAAAATGAGAACAGCATTGAAAGCAATGTTAATAACTACCGCTGCTGAGCTTATGGCTGCTCCTGCCTTTACGTTCTCGGTGACCTTCATGATCGTGAGGTAGCACTGGGATACCCCGGTAATAAGGTATGACCAGCCGGCTATCCGAAGGTAAGAACTTCCGATCATGATAAGCTGCTCATCACCTGCAAATACCGCCATAAGCGCTCCGGGACAGAGCTCGCAGGCAAGAAAGAACAGGATTGACACCATTCCGCAAAATATCAGCATCAGGTCAAATATGTCTTCTAAGGTGTTTTTATCGCCTTTCCCCCAGTACTGCGCTCCTAGAATTGCGCCTGCTGCTGTAGCGGCAGACAGGAACATGTTCTGCACAAACTGGATCTGTGTGGCAAGAGAAACTGCCGTCATCTGCTCCTGGGCAACACGTCCAAGCATCAGTGCATCACAAGCTGCAACCAGCGCCAGCATCAGACTCTGCAGAGCTATTGGCAGTGATATTCTCAGAAGATTTCTGTAAAACTGTTTATTGTCATTCATATACGCTTATATTCCAATCAAAGTGCATATCCGATAAGAAGACGAAGCACGTTCTCAGCACCGTCCCTGTGGCTTCTCTCATAACCGTGAGATGCGTAAACACCTGCTCCGATAAGACCGTGCTTAAGATCAACACCGGATCTTAAGGTTGCCTCAACATCACTTCCATAGTGAGGATAAATGTCAACCGCATAGTCAGCACCGCTCTCTTTGGCAGCTGTAACAAGGCCTTTTACGATATCGTAGCTGTAAGGACCTCCACTGTCCTTGGCGCAGATTGATACCTGCTTCTCGGTACAAGTAAGTCCGTCTCCCACACATCCCATATCCACTGAGATTGCCTCTGTGCAGCCTTCCGGAACACTTCCGCTTCCGCCGTGTCCAACCTCTTCAAACACAGTAATATGCGCATAAAGAGCTCTCTTTGGAGTTATCTTTTTATCCTTGATATATTTGGCAAGTCCCAAAAGAATTCCTACACTGAGCTTGTCATCCAGGAATCTTGATTTGATATATCCTGACTTTGTTACTCTCACATTTGGCTCAAAGCATACGATATCGCCAACAGCGATTCCAAGCTTCTGTGTATCCTCTTTCTTCTTCACATCTTCATCAAGAACAACCTCGCAGTTCTCCCAGTTTCTCTTGGTATCATCGTACTCGCCGTTTACATGGATTGACGCATTGTTGAGCTGGAATGTCCCCTCATAGATGCCGTCAAACTTGGTAACAACCCTGACATTCTCGGTCTCTGCGTTGTTGGGATTCATTCCGCCAAGATTAGTCAGCTTAAGTCTTCCGTTGTCCTTAATTGTGGCAACCATTCCTCCGAGAGTATCGGTGTGAGCCTCAAGAAGAAGACCGTTCTTTTTATCCTTCCCTGTAAGGTCAACAATAATGCCACCCTTATTTGTAGTCTTTGTCTTAAATCCAAGGCTCTCAAATTCCTTCTTTACCCATGCAGCAGCCTCTTCTGTATAGCCTGTCGGTGAGTCAATATTTAACAGCTCTGTTGTCTTGTCTACAATAAAATCCGTGTATTTACTTAGCACTATCTTTTTCATTAAAATTCTCCGTTTCATTTATACTTTGATATTAAGACTCTTACGCCTTAACAGCCCATCTGAGCTTGGTGGATTTACTCCTTGGGTTTATCCTCTGCTCCTCAGCGGAGGGCCTTGTGACGTCCTCTGAGATCTCGCTGTACACACCTGCTTTGTACAATGCCTTAAAAGACTTCTTGACCAGCCTGTCCTCTCCTGAATGGAAAGTAAGTATTGCTACTCTTGCTCCGGGGTTTAGTATACCCGGAAGCTTTTCAAGGAATGAATAGAGCACCTCAAATTCGCTGTTTACATCTATTCTAAGAGCCTGGAAAACTCTTGCACAGCTCTTTTTGACTGCGTCCTTTTTTTCCTCCTTAGGGACCTTCCAAAGCGCAGATTCAATGGCTCCTCTGAGGGCTGTTGTCGTATCCATGGCATCTCCCTTTTTCATGAGGGAAAAGACCTTGTCCGCAATCTCCTCTGCATAGGGCTCGTCAGAGTTTTCTATAAGCATACCCACAAACTCATCCCTGGTGATATTATGGAGCCTCTCTGTAGCAGACTCTCCGTGCTCGGGATCAAGTCTAAGATCCAGTGGCCCGTCAATCTTGTAGGAAAAGCCCCTCTTGGGATCATCTATCTGCATTGAGGAAACGCCAAGGTCCGCCAGTACAAAATCAAACTTGCCTGCTTCTTCACAGACTTTATCTATATTGGCAAAATTGATGAGTCTGAACTTAAATCTGTCCTCATCAAAGCCTGCTTCCCTTAGCCTCTCCACGGTCTTTTTGGACTCAATAGGGTCTACATCAAGGCCATACACACAGCCACTGCCCTTAAGCTCCTCAAGCATCTTCCTGGTATGTCCGCCGTACCCGAGGGTACAGTCAAGTCCCTGCTCACCGGGCTGTATCTTAAGCACATCCAGTATCTCTTTTACCATAATGGAAATGTGCATACCTGCAGGAGTTGAGCCCTTTGAAATGACATGGGCTATTGTATCTGCATACTTCTCAGGGTTCTGTTCTTTATATTTTTCTTCAAATTTCTTCGGGTACCTGCCCGAGTAATGTACTCTTCTCTTATGCTTCTCTTCCATAGCCTCTTTCATCCAAAAAGCCCCCTTGGTTATCTGCCAAGGAGGCCTTGTTTTTCATTATTCGTTTCCAAACAGATCTCTTGTGTAAACCTTGTCTACCACGTCCTTGAGCTCGTCTGTGAGACGGTTTGCAATGATGAAATCACATTCTTTCTTGAACTTATCAAGATCTCTCTCGACTCTTGAATTGAAGAAATCATCATCCTTAAGGGTTGGCTCATAAACCACACACTCGATGCCTCTTGACTTGATACGTTTCATGATGCCCTGGATAGCTGACTGTCTGAAGTTATCAGATCCTGCCTTCATGGTAAGTCTGTAAACACCAACCTTCTTGGGATGAAGGGCCCATACTCTGTCAGCAATGAAGTCCTTCCTGGTCCTGTTGGCGTCTACGATAGCGGTGATGAGGTTGTTCGGAACGTCCTCATAGTTTGCAAGAAGCTGCTTGGTATCCTTGGGCAGGCAATATCCGCCGTATCCGAAGGACGGGTTGTTATAAAAATCTCCAACTCTGGGATCAAGGCACACACCATCGATGATATTTCTGGTGTTAAGGCCTCTTACCTCAGCGTAGGTATCAAGCTCGTTAAAGAACGATACTCTAAGTGCCAGATATGTGTTTGCAAAGAGCTTAACAGATTCAGCCTCAGTGCTGTTCATAAAGAGAACCTTCACATTCTCTTTAATTGCTCCCTGTCTGAGGAGATCTGCAAACATGTGAGCTCTCTCTTCTGCCTCTTCGCTCTCTAAATTAAATCCGACGATTATCCTTGATGGATAAAGGTTATCATACAGCGCATGTCCCTCTCTTAAAAACTCAGGAGAGAACATGATATGATCTGTGTGGTATGTCTCACAGAGTTCCTCTGTATAGCCTACCGGTATTGTTGACTTGATGATGATATAAGCATCAGGGTTCTCTTTTCTTACCTGGTCAACCACGCTAAGAACTGATGAAGTATCAAAGTAGTTGAGCTTCTCATCATAGTTTGTGGGAGTTGAAACAATTACAAAATCTGCGTTTTCATAGGCCTCTGAAGCATTAAGTGTTGCTCTTAGTCTAAGCTCTTTTGTAGATAAATACTCCTCAATCTCCTTGTCAACGATAGGAGATTTTCTGTTGTTGATCATGTCTACCTTCTCAGGTATAACATCAACTGCTGTTACATCATTGTACTGAGATAAAAGAATCGAATTGGACAATCCCACATATCCGGTTCCTACTACTGCTATTTTCATGAATTGGTTTCCTGTTCCTTTAACTGGTCTTCTACAGTCTCATAGACCTGTATTCTCATCTTGTCTGCATCAGGCATTCCGATAAATATTCCACCGTAATGGAATTTATCATCAACCTTGGCAGCTCTAACAATCTGTACAAATACATGGAGGACTTCCTTGGTCCAAAGAGTAAGGTTAGCCTCATAGTTGTTGCCTACGGTGAGCTGAGCATCAGTTGCAAATCCAATACCGTCTTTTGAACAGTCATGGATCACGATCTGTACCGTCTGAGCTTCCTCATTGCCACCGAGCTTCTTAAGAATAAGTTCACCTGAAAGTTCAAGCCTTTTGTTTTTTCTCTTTTCTTCCATCACGCACCCCCGTATTTTGAAGAATTGATAGTAAACTAGCTACTTTTATTCTAACACATTTAAAGCTCTATTGCTCTTTATCATAGAAAAAGCATGCATCACCGAAGGAAAAGAACCTGTATCTCTCCTTTATTGCTTCCTCATAGGCCGAAAGAACGTGCTCTCTGCCTGCCAGTGCTGAAACCAGCATGACAAGAGTTGACTCCGGCAGATGGAAGTTAGTGATAAGGCAGTCTGTCACCTTGAACTTATATCCGGGATAGATAAAGATTGAAGTGTCATCAGATTGCTCCGAAAGCCTTCCATTTTCATCTGCAGCACTCTCAATTGTCCTGCAGCTGGTGGTTCCGACACAGATAACCCTGTGTCCGGTCTCTTTTGCCCGGTTGATCTTCTCAGCAGCCTCAGCTGTAACCTGATACCACTCGGAATGCATTATGTGTTCTTTGACATTGGTGACCTTGACCGGTCTGAAGGTGCCAAGCCCCACGTGCAGAGTAACAAATGCAAGATCAACTCCCTTATCACGGATCTTCTGAAGAAGCTCATCCGTAAAATGAAGTCCTGCAGTAGGTGCTGCTGCCGATCCGTCGTACTTGGCATATACGGTCTGGTACATGTTCTTGTCCTGAAGCTTGTGCGTAATATAGGGTGGAAGCGGCATCTCGCCAAGTTTATCAAGAACCTCTTCCCATATTCCTTCGTAAAAGAACTTTACCAGTCTGTTACCGTCTTCTATAACCTCTGTTATCTCTGCAGTCAGGATACCATCACCAAAGCTCACTCTGGCTCCGGGGCGAAGCTTTTTACCGGGCTTTACAAGGCATTCCCAGAGATCTGCTCCTCTTCTCTTAAGTAGCAAGATCTCCACAGATGCACCTGTGCCCTCTTTCTGGCCAAGGAGCCTTGCGGGAATAACCTTTGTGTTATTAAGTACAAGGCAGTCCCCGGGCTTTAGATAGTTAATTATCTCACTGAACACGTGGTGCTCTACTTCTCCGGTCTTTTTGTCCACGGTAAGAAGTCTGCACTCATCTCTTTTCTCAAGAGGGTCCTGTGCAATGAGTTCCTGTGGCAGATCGAAGTAATAATCCGCAGTGCTCAGTCCAATTTCTTTGTTTTCACTCATTATTTCTTATTACTCGTTTCTAAAATCAATGTTCTGAAGGAATGATACATATCCTCTGTAAGCTTCGTAAAGGTCAGCCTTGCTGATAGCCTCCCATGGTGCGTGCATGTTGAGAACCGCTACACCTGCGTCGATAACGTTCATACCGTAAAGAGCAAGGATGTATGCGATAGTTCCGCCGCCACCGACGTCAACCTTACCAAGCTCAGCTGTCTGGTAAACGATCTTATCCTTCTCGTAAGCCTTTCTGATCTCTGCGATAAACTCAGCATTTGCATCGTTTGATCCTGACTTACCTCTTGAACCTGTGAACTTGCTGAATACAAGCCCACCTCCGAGGTAGGAAGCATTCTTTTTCTCGAAGCATGATGCGTAGCTGGGATCAAAACCTGCGTTAACGTCAGATGAAAGCATGCAGGAATTTGCAAGGCATCTTCTGAGAGCAAGGTCATTGTAACCTTCCTTTGTAAGATTCATAAGCTCAGCAACTGCATTCTCAAAGAAATGAGATCTCATACCTGTTGCGCCAACTGATCCGATCTCCTCCTTATCAACAAGGATACAGCAGGAAGTTCTCTTTACATTCTTGACATCAAGGATAGCTCTCATTGAAGGATAAGCGCATACCCTGTCATCATGTCCATATCCAAGGATCATTGATCTGTCAAAGCCCGCATCTCTAGCCTTACCTGCAGGAACGATCTCGAGCTCAGCTGAAATGAAGTCATCCTCTGTGATCCCGTAGAGGTCATTAAGGATTGCTACGATTCCACGCTTTACAGCTCCTGAAAGTTTACCGCTCTCATCCTTCTCTGCCTTCTCTGCATCGATTGCATACTGCTCACCTGCAGAGAGCTTTGTATTCTTCTTGGCAGCTTTTTCCTTCTCATCCTTCTCGATCACAAAAGGTCTGTTTCCTACAATAAGGTCAAGAGCTTCACCCTCGATAACATTGGAAGCCTTCTTGGCCATCTGATCCTGAGCAAGGTGAATAAGAAGATCTGAAACGAAGAAAACAGGATCATCCTCGTCCTCACCGACATTGAGCTGAACGGTTGTACCGTCAGTCTTAACAATTACACCGTGGATTGCAAGAGGCATTGCAACATACTGATACTTCTTGATCCCGCCGTAGTAATGTGTATCGAGGTAAGCAATCTGGCTGTCCTCGTAAAGAGGATTCTGCTTAACATCAAGTCTTGGAGAATCAATGTGTGCACCAAGGATGTTCATACCTGCTTCCATAGGATCCGATCCGATCTGGAACATTGCGATTGATTTGTTCATCCAAACAGAATAAACTTTGTCGCCTTTCTTGAGTTTGGTCTTGCCACCGATGAGAGTATTGAGTTCTCTGTAGCCTGCTGCCTCGATCTCATTAACTATGGTATCGATAGCTTCTCTCTCAGTCTTTGAATTATCAAGGAATACCTTGTACTGATCAGCAAACTTGTCTACAGCCTTAAGCTGGGTAGCATTATAAGTTGTCCATGCATTCTTTCTATTCATAAAAACTCCTTTCGAATTAAAAATAGTCATTGCTAACTGAAGCAATGACTATTTTAACACCTGCTGCGGTTTCAATCAAATCAAGTACGGATTTCGATTCCCATAGTGAATGAAAGCTTTCTGAGCATCTTATCCACATATCCGTTTATAGCGTCATCTGTGAGCTCTTCATCCTTAGGAGTGAAGGTGATGGTGAACGCCATACTCTTCTTGGTCGGAGGAATAGGAAGTCCCTCATATACGTCAAAGAGCTTAACATCTGTCACATACTTGCAGGATCCGTAAATTGCATCCTCTACCTCTCCGCATGTAACTGTCTTGTCCATGATAAGAGCAAGGTCACGCTTAACTGTGGCAAACTTTGAAAGAGGCTCAAATACAGGAGTCTTGCCATAGTACTTATCAAGAAGAGAAAGGTCGATCTCGCAGATATAAGCAGGAATTCTCATATCTGTCTCATCCTGGATCTCATATGTTATCTGACCAAGATATCCAACCTCTTCTCCATCGCATACGATCTTAGCTGTTCTGTATGGATGTAAGAAAGTCTTTGTAGCAGTCTCATACTTGAATTTAATATGAAGAGCATCTGCCACATTCTCAGCAAGGCCCTTTAATGTGAAGATATCCTCTCCCTCACCGAAAACACCGATGCAAAGTGTAGCCTTCTCATCAGGATATTCTGTAAGCGGAAGTGACTTGGGAATAAATCTGTTTCCAAGCTCGAACAATCTTCCCTCAAGGGTTCCCTTCTTCTGGTTTCTTGCAATCGCATGGATCATCTGTGCTGCAAGAGTTGTTCTCATGATTGAAAGATCTTCGTTAATAGGATTGAGGATCCTGATGGCATTTCTCTCAGGCGCATCCTCGGCAAATCTAAGGAGATCAAGATCACTTGGTGAGAAGAATGAATAATGCATGCACTCATATGCGCCTTGTGCGCAAAGTGTTCTCTTTATTCTGAGCTCTGTCTTCTGCTTAAGGTTTCTGCCACCTACTGTAACATTGCAGTCCTTAAGGAATGTAGCCTTTACGTGGTCATATCCATACATACGGATAAGCTCTTCAGCGATATCCGGATAATCTTCCATATCCTCACGATATGCAGGGATCTTGATGGTGAGCTCATCTCCGTTGATAACAGGCTCAAAGCTTAAGTTTGTAAGGATCCTCTTGATCTCATCTGTCGGGACTTCGATACCGAGAACTCCGTTAACCTTTGCTATGGAAGCCTTCATCTCTTTCTTCTCAAGGCTGTTTCCGGTATTGATATCCACGTGAGTCTTAGATACCTTACCTGCACCAAGCTCCTCGATAAGGTGAAGGGCTCTCTTCATAGCAATAACAGTTGTGTACTCGTAAACGCCCTTTGCAAAAGCAGCTGATGAATCAGATGACTGTCCAAGTGCCCTTGAGCTCTTACGGATATTGTCACGCATGAACTTGGCAGCTTCGAAAGTAACTGTAGTTGTTGTATCACGGATCTCTGAGTTAAGACCTCCCATGATACCCGCAAGAGCTACAGGCTTAACACCGTCGCAGATAACAAGGTTGTCTGTAGTGAGCTCAAACTCATTCTCATCAAGAGTAACAATCTTCTCACCCTGCTTAGCACGCCTTACAACAATCTTATTGCCTTCAAGGAAGTTTCCGTCAAAGGCATGCATAGGCTGTCCCAGCTCTCTCATAATATAGTTTGTGATATCAACTATATTGTTGATCGCATTATTGCCTACCATGGCAAGTCTTCTCTTCATCCAGAGAGGGCTCTCGCCAAGTTTAACATCATATACATAGTGGCCGATATATCTCGGGCAGAGATCGGGATCTTCTACTGTTACGGAAAATCCTTCATTCTCTACATCAGTCTCTGTATAGGAAAGATCAATCTCTTTTAACGGCTTATCAAGTGCAGCAGCTACTTCTCTTGCAAGGCCGTAGATGCTCTGACAGTCAGGTCTGTTTGCTGTGATTGAAACATCAAAGATCCAGTCATCAAGACCAAGGATAGGCTTAACATCTGCTCCAACCTCTGTATCCTCAGGCAGTACAAGGAGTCCGTTATAGCCTGCCCCGGGATACATGTCCTCGTTTACGCCAAGCTCAACGCCTGAGCAGAGCATACCTTCTGAATCATAGCCGCGAAGCTTGCCCTTCTTGATGGTTGCAACGCCGATAACTGTTACATGGTCTCTCTCTGTTTCAATTACTGTAGCGCCAACCAGAGCCAGAGGATATTTACCACCTGCCTGTACGTTGTCTGCACCGCAGCATACCTGGAAAGTACCGTGCTCACCTGCATTTACGGTACATACATGAAGGTGTGTCTCAGGGATAGGCTCACAGGTCTCTACCTGTCCGACTACAACCTTGGATATGTCTTTTCCGACTTCCCAGCACTCTTCAACTTCAAATCCACAGTCGAAAAGCTTCTTCTCAAGTTCTTTTGGTTCAATATCTATATCAACAAAATCTTTAAGCCAACTTAAAGGTACTAACATTTTCGGTTTCCTCCTAAATTATTCGTAATGATCGATCTGCTTAAGGACATCAAGGTCTGACTCATACAAAAGCTTGATGTTGTTGATGCCGTATTTGAGCATTGTTGCACGCTCGATACCGATACCAAAAGCAAAACCGCTGTACTCTTCTGAATCAATTCCGCAGTTCTCCAAAACCTTCTTGTTAACTACGCCGGCGCCGAGAACCTCGATCCAGCCTGTACCCTTACAGAGATTACATCCCTTTCCGCCGCAGGCAAAGCAGCTGCAGTCAACCTCAACAGAAGGCTCTGTAAACGGGAAGTATGACGGACGAAGTCTTGTTGTGGTTCCCTCACCGAAGATCTTCTGAGCAAAGGTCTCCAAAGCGCCCTTAAGATCGCAGAGGGTAACATTCTTGTCAACTACAAGGCCTTCCATCTGTGAGAACATAGGTGAATGTGTAGCGTCATCATCTGAACGGAAAACCTTACCGGGTGATAAGATCTTGATCGGAGGCTTCTTGTTCTCCATAACATGGATCTGACCTGATGATGTCTGGGTTCTTAAGAGGAACTCAGGGCTTAAGTAGAATGTATCCTGCATGTCTCTTGCCGGATGATCTGCAGGTGTATTAAGAGCTGTGAAATTGTAATAGTCATTCTCAATCTCAGTGCCCTCGTAAATCTCAAATCCCATTCCTGCGAAAATATCTATAAGGGTTTCCCTCATCTGGGTTACAGGATGAAGATTGCCCTGATAACGCATCTTGGCAGGCATTGTAACGTCCTGTTTCTCACTTTCATATCTTGCCTTAAGCTCTTTCTCCTTCATCTTCTTGTCAAGTTCATCAAACTGAGCAAGAGCCCACTGCTTAAGTTCATTAACGTTCTTGCCGTATTCGGCACGATCCTCGGCGGCAATATTCTTCATCTCCTTCATAAGAGCTGAAATCTTACCGTTCTTGTTGTCAAGGAAGCTCTTTCTTAGTTCATACACAAGCTTAGAGCTGTCCAGCTTCTCGGAATTTGCCTTGATTTCTTCACGAATCGCTTCAATTTGCTGATGTAATGCGCTGTTTTCCAAATTTCCTTCCTCCTGAAAAATAATGTACACTCTACACAAAAGAAAATCCCTTGTGTAGCGTAAATCTACACAAGGGACGAATTGATCGCGGTACCACCCTTATTCCTGACCTAAAGTCAGACACTCATTTAAAGGTATGCTCTGGTGCGAAATTTCCAATATATCCTGATCTTATGGAGCTTCCAGCCGATGACTCCAATTCTCTGTAAGAAGAATATATCTTCTTGGGCTATTGCCCACACCTTCATTGCATTTAAATATTTAACTTAACTCATTTTATTTTGCAAAAGAGCTTTTGTCAATGGCATTGTGTATCACAGACCCAAAACACCCTTTACACAGATTTCAATACCTATGGCGATAAGTATGATGCCTCCGACGATCTTGGCATTTCCTGCAAGCCTTGTACCAAACCTGGTTCCAAGAAGAAGTCCGGCAAAGCAAATGATATGGGTAACAACACCGATAATAAGTGCTGATACAAATACCATAAGAATGCTGTAACCTTCTATTGTAAATCCAACCGAAAGAGCATCAATAGAAGTTGCAATTCCCTGGATCATAAGAAGCTTGGTTGAAATCTCACTCTTGCCTACTTCCTCTCTTATGTCACAGTCATTATTAGGGCAATTCTCACACACTCCGTTGTTCTGGCACTTTCTGCTCTTAAGGCCTTCAATCACCATCTTACCTCCTATAAAGGCAAGGAGGATAAGTGCTATGAAGGGTATGAACTTCTGAAAGCCACTAAAGAATGTTACGGCAAAATGTACTAAAAACCATCCTATAACAGGCATTGCAAACTGAAATGCCGCATAAATGCCGGATATGTACACCATTCTGCCCTTCTTCATTGAAGGCTCGGCAAATCCGTTTGCCAATGACACTGAGAAAGCATCCATTGCCAGACCAAAGCCAAGCAGGATACTGTTAAAGATCAGTATAATAATTCCATTCATAAAAAATCTTCCTAAAAATCCTTACTCTTTACAGTGACAATGGGACAGAATATCCCCAAAGTTTCTGTAATACTTGTAATGCATCTCATTCCACTGAGTATACTTGCCTATACTCGAAATAAGAAGTATGCACTCATTTCCGTCTATGTCATTAAAGCAGATAAACATAAAAGAGTAAACCCCTATATCTTTTAAGTGTATCTTAAATGCCTCCGCCTGAGGCGGCATATGGTCGATCTTATTGACCACTATGAAATTCCTTCCGGCCATAAATTTGTCTTTTGCCGGAGAATTTAAAAATCCTGTAAGCATATCCTTGGATGCTGTATTACTGATCTCATCCGGACCGACTGAATATCTGAATCTGAAAGGCTTACCAACAAAGAGCTGGACGTGCTGGATATTAAAGTTTTCCGCAAACTCATCCATCAGATTCTCAATGGAAGATCCCGGGCCGTGAAGAACATTGTCATACATACTTATGAGCATATCTCCGTATGAGAGCTCTCCTCTGTCATTGAACTTCCTGGTGGTCATAGTCTTGGCAATTATCTCTTCGAAAGCAGCATGTTTGCTCGGGGTATAGATAATATACCTGTTCCTGCCCTTCTCCTTGGCAAGATACAGGCAATAATCAGCAATCATGAACACATCATCATAGCTTGTGGCATCCTTTGGATATGTTGCCGTACCGATGGACAATGTAAGGGGTGATGTTCCGTCAGATCCCTTGTCAGGAAAACACTCTTTTACAGTTTCCATGATACACCTTAAATGATTTCTTAGATCATCTTCATCCTCAATATTGTAGAAGACAATGAGGAACTCATCGCCGCCGAATCTTCCTGCAATACCGCTGTTACCAACTTCTGCAGCTATGATATCTGCGACCTTTTTGATCACTACATCTCCAAACTGATGGCCGTAAGTGTCATTTATCTTCTTAAAGAAATCAATGTCAACTATTGCCAGTGTAGTACCATCAAGCCCTCTGTCGTCAATTCTCTCCTGGGATATCCTTGTAATATCAGCCTTGTCCACAAGCCCTGTCAGAGAATCACGCTTTATGCTGGAAGCTACGATCTTACCTTTGCCGTTGCCGACGTGGATGTGTCCTACTACGCTTTCAGTTCCCTTGTAGAAAAAGACATATGCCCCCTCCATGAGAGAGACGTTATATCCGCTGTCATCGTTAAGCACGTTGGAATCAACCCTCATCGAAAAACGACCTGTCTTGTTTTTCATCTGGGAGATAAAGTTCTTAACCGCTCTTTGTGATTTTGCAGGAATGCCGTCACACAAAAGCTCCTCAAACTGATCGATGGAATACAGACCCGCATCAAACCTGGCCACATCGGTATTAAAAACACCGACGACATCAGTATCCGGATCATACTCAAAAAATACATCCTCATAAAGATCAAGCTGCGCTCTCAAAGAGGACACAAGCCTTATCAGTTCATCGTGAGTCTCCAAGAGCTCATCAAGACTGACCAGAACAAGCTTTATATTGTTGCTCCTCTTCTGCCTTGATGCCTTTATATAAAAAAGCGGAGTCTCATCACCTATCTTAATCCTGGCAGGGAACCACTTATCCTCAATCTTACTGATCCTATGTACAAAGTTGTCCCTATAATCTTCAGTTATATAATCATCCAGGGCATCTTCCTTAATTTCGGAAAAGAGCTTTCTGGCCTTATCATCACAATCGATGATAAGGTGACTGTCACCTGTTATCACCACTTCAATAAAGCTGTAATCCTTCATGTTTTTCTCCGTCTGTGTCACATCAGGGTCCTTCTGTAATTATAATAAAAACAAAGCCTTGTTGCTAGATATCTGCAAAAAATGTTATTATAAACTAGATTGTATAAATATTGCGAAGGAGTAACACACTATGGATTACGTATTAAGCTGTTGTTCTACTGCTGATCTCACAGCAGAGCATTTTAAAGAAAGAGATATCAGCTATATTTGTTTCCATTTCAATATTGACGGAAAAGACTATCCCGATGACCTTGGCGTTTCTTATCCTTTCAAGGATTTCTATGCTGCAATGGCAAAGGGTGCAATGACGAAGACTTCACAGGTTAGCGTCGGAGAATATGTTGAATACTTTGAGGAAATGCTCAAAGCCGGAAAAGATATTCTTCACCTGACATTAAGCTCCGGTATATCCGGAACCCTTAACTCAGCAACCATTGCAAGAGACCAGCTCAGAGATAAATATCCCGACAGAAAGCTCTATGTGGCTGATTCACTGGCAGCATCCGCAGGATACGGTCTTATAATGAACAAGCTTGCAGACCTTAGAGACAGCGGAATGAGCATTGATGAACTCTATGAGTGGATAATCGAGCACAGACTTGAATGTCAGCACTGGTTCTTCGTTACAGATCTCACCTACCTTGTCAGAGGCGGCAGAGTTTCAAAGGCAGCCGGAATCATCGGCGGAGCCCTTAAGATCTGTCCTCTTCTCAACGTTGACTATCAGGGAAGACTTATCGTTCGTTCCAAGCTTCGCGGAATCAACGCTGTAATGAAGGCTCAGGTAGCCAAGATGGAAGAGCTTGCCGAAAACGGTCTTGATTATGACGGAGACTGCTACATTTCAAACTCAGACTGCTATGAGGAAGCAAGAGCCGTTGCAGATCTTATCGAATCCAAATTCCATAACCTTAAGGGCAAGGTTAAGATAGTAAGCATCGGAACCACCATCGGCAGCCACACAGGCCCCGGCACAGTTGCTCTGTTTTTCTGGGGAAATAAGAGAGTCGACTGACAATAAGCAAAATAAAACGCTGACTGAAGGATATTTCAGTCAGCGTTATTTTTATTCGTCATATACGCCCTTTTGAAGCCTCTTTTCAAAATCTGCCTTGGGCATTGGGTTATCATACAAAAATCCCTGTACAACGTGGCATCCCACACTCTTTAGAAGCTGTGTCTGATCGGGTCTTTCGACCCCCTCCGTAACCACATCTATTCCAAGTTCATTGGCCATGGTCACTATATTTCTGAGCACTATCTCATCGCTGGAATTCAGCTCATCATTGTTGATAAAAGACCTGTCGATCTTGATGACAGACACCGGGAAATCCCTTAGTGTGGACAGAGATGAATATCCTGTTCCAAAGTCATCAATGGCCGTTGCTATATCGGCTTCCTTAAGCCGTGACAAAAAGTTTGTCATAAGTACCCGCTCATCTTCGCTGGCAGTCTCAGTAACCTCTATTTCAATATATTTTCTGTCTATTCCAAAGCTGTCAATTGTCTCCAGGATTTCTTTTGCCAGATTCTTGTATGCAAGATCTCTTCTGGAGAAATTAACGGATACGGGAACAGGTGTTATTCCATTGTCCATCCACTCTCTGATAAACTCGCAGGTCTTTTTCAAGACATAAAGATCAAGAGATGCAACCATGCCTTCCTGCTCCAGGATAGGGACAAACTCTGTGGGATAAAGTACTATTCCGTTGCAGAACCATCTGGCCAGCGACTCTGCGCCTACTATCCTGCCTGTCTCCGTATCAACCTTGGGCTGAAGGTAGATCCTGAATTCGTCATTGGCAAGAGCTTCTTCATATCTGTCCTCAATCTGCTTCTGACGGTAAATTCTGGTGCTCATAGCCTTATTGACAAATACATAGGGCTTGTTGGCCACATTCTTGGCATAATTGCATGCCATACTTGCTCTTGATATAGCCTGGCCAGGGCCTGACATGGATTCGTCAATTGCATAAACACCGGTTACTGCCGAAATTGTAAACTCGTCTCTCTTATCGTTCTTGTAGCCGTAAACAGGAACAGCAGCCACATACTTAAGAAACGCTTTGGTTCTCTCCTTCTTGATGAGCGCTGTGTAATTATCGCCTCCGAAGTGGGCAACGATCTCATCAGGCTCGCAGAACTCCCTCAGTCTCTTGGCGTAGCGCTTCATAATCTCATCACCTTCCTGAATACCGTATCTGCGGCTGATAAGGCCAAAGCTCTTAAGGTTAAGGAAGAAGGCGTCATACTTCATTATCTCTCCGGAGCTGAACTTGCTTCTGACAAAAGCAAGAAATCCACCGGAATTGGGAAGGCCTGTCAGATACTGAGTAAAGGCGCTGTTCTTAACGACATTTATTAAAAGAAATCTCTCCATGTGGAAAGACAAAACATCCATTATAAGTGAAAACTTCTTGTACTCTTCATCATTCCATCTTCTGCCGCCATGTGTATAGACATAGTAAGTAACTGTCCTCTCGCCGGACATATTACTCTTAAACATATAATCAGGTTCTTCATTGTCTACTGTGGGACCAAAGAGCGGAATGACAGTATCAGGCTCGCCTGCTTTATCAGAATCGGGCTTAAAAGAAACTATAGAAACAATAGAACGAAGAGAGTAATCCTTAGCCAGATCCGCCAGCGCACTGGGTGTGATCTCAGGGGTTACCTCTTCTTCTGATAGTATCTGAACAAAGTTTTCAAAACTCTTCTCAAAAGACATTAATCTAATCCTGCCCAAAAGTGTAAATATATACACATAATAACACAATAAAAAAAGACTGTGCAATAATGCACAGTCTTTTTCCTATAGTAAAAATTATTTCTTGTTAACAAGATCCTTAAGAGCCTTACCAGCCTTGAACTTAGGTGCTACAGAAGCAGGAATCTTGATAGCAGCGCCAGTCTGAGGATTCTTACCTGTTCTAGCAGCTCTCTTTGTTGTCTCGAATGTACCGAAGCCAACAAGCTGAACCTTACCCTTTTTCTTGAGCTCCTTTGTTACTGTGTCTGTGAAAGCGTTCAGTGCTGCAGCCGCATCCTTCTTAGAAAGTCCAGCTTCCTTTGCGATTGCATCGATAAGTTCTGTCTTATTCATTTGGTTTCCCTCCAAAAAAGAAAATTATTTACTACATTGCCTATTCTACTATAGTTTTGTACCCGAAACAAGGTTTTATATCATTTTATTCAGAAAAATCAAGTATTTCAGGTTACAGAATGTCCTGGAAGCCAGGTCTGTAAAGGTGTCTCGGAATACCATCAACCATGATAGGTCCTACATCGCCCTGAATAAGAGGTCTTACATAGGTAATGAACTCGTTTGTTACATATGTGCCATCCTTGTTGATCCAATCCCTCGGAACTGTTCTCTCGTCGTTAGCAATCTTGT
This sequence comes from Butyrivibrio sp., assembly GCA_017445665.1. Lineage (GTDB taxonomy): Bacteria > Bacillota > Clostridia > Lachnospirales > Lachnospiraceae > Butyrivibrio. Next base: position 22,776 of record JAFSTR010000096.1, read on the forward strand.
GTACATCCTTAACCTCTGTTCCTGCCTGATAAGGATCATCTGAAAGTCTCTCAATAACAACCATCTTGCCGCTGTCGCCTTCATCAGCTGCCTTCATGGCTGCACCACCAACCTCATAAGCCTCAAGGATATCTACACGTGATGCGCAATGGCTTGCTGCTCTCTGAAGAGTTGAAAGCTCGATAGGACGAGTCTTGCATCCGCACTCCTTGGCAACAACTTCACAGAGATATCTTGCTGTTCCTGTAAGCTGCTTGTGTCCGAAAGCATCCACATAATCAATGTTGTTTCCAAGCTCACTTACATACTTGCCGTCCTTGGTCCTGATACCTTCTGATACAGCAACAACGACTGAAGCCTTGCTCTTTAAGAGGCCTTTGATCTTCTTGATGAAAGCATCCATATCAAACGGAAGCTCAGGAAGATAGATAGCATCAGGTCCGTCACAATCCTCGCCCTTTGCAAGAGCTGTTGCGCCTGTAAGCCAGCCGGCATTTCTACCCATAACTTCAACTATGATAACCTGTCCGCTTGTAGTCTCAAGTGACCAGCTGTCTCTGATGATCTCTTTTACAGAAGTACCGATGTACTTAGCTGCTGAACCATAACCCGGTGTGTGGTCTGTAAGTGCCAGATCGTTATCAATTGTCTTAGGGCAGCCTACAAATCTGATGTTTGAACCGGAAATGATCGCGTAATCTGAAAGTTTCTTGATGGTATCCATTGAATCGTTACCACCGATGTAGATAAAGCAGTCGATCTGAAGTTTATCGAGAATTTCAAATATCTTCTCGTAAATCTCTTTGCTCTCAAAAATCTCAGGAAGTTTAAATCTGCATGATCCGAGATAAGCTGAAGGTGTTCTCTTCAAAAGCTCGATATCAAGACCTGACTGAATATGATCAGAAAGATCAACATATCTGCCTTCCATAAGCCCCTGAACACCGTGGATCATTCCATAGACCTTCTTGTATCCACGGTCTATAGCAGTCCTGTATACTCCTGCCAGCGATGAATTGATAGCCGCTGTAGGTCCTCCAGACTGTCCAACAATTACGTTACGTTTTGCCTTGTGTACCATTAACTCCTGTCCCCTTTCAAAATATAGTTGCTAAAAACCTTATCTAATATTATATGCGATTAAACGTTTACTGTCACGAAAAATCAGCGAAGTTTGAAGTCCATGATCACAGGATTATGGTCGCTGCAGACAAAACCAAGCTCATCTGTGTACATCTGCTCAACTTCAATGTTTTTCGATACAATAAAGCCATCGATCACATAATATTGAAAATCACTGTAGTCCTTGCTCGGTGCTGTTGCAAGGATCCTGTCCAAAGACCTGCAGGAAGGAACTTCCGGATCAGCTAAAAATCTAAGGTTATCCCCATATTCTGTAACATCGATACTCCCTGCCTGCCAGACCCCCTCCAGCGCAGCATATTTACTGATATCAACGTTAGAAAAAACCTGATTAAAATCGCCTCCTGCAATAACGTAATTTCCCTTCTCCACCTCATCAAGCAAAACCTGTTTGAGGCGCTTTGTCTGGGCGATCTTCCCCTCACCCGAATCATATGCTTCAAGATGGAGATTGATAAGCACCAGTTCCTTGTCGCTTCCCTCTATTGGCATTCTCATCTCTTCAAGACCTCTCTTGAGATTGAAGGTCCTGAGTGGCCATTTAAAAGGACACGGAAGAGCAAGTCTTTCTGCTGATGCTATATAAAACTTACTGAATCCTGCCAATCCGCTATGGACCTTACCTATAGGAGGCAAAGGAAGTGGTACGAAACTAACCTTAAAGTTGTAAGCAAAGGTGTTCTGTCCATGCAAAACTTCAGCATTGGAATACTCTTTAAGATACTTGGGCTCATCAATGAAATAGGATCTTGCAGCACTCAGATCCGTCTCCTGGGTGATAAAAATATCGGGTGCAATTGTATCAACTTCTGCAGCTATATCATCAAGATTCTGTCTTACCCTCTCCTCATCGGCGGTGTATACCATCTTTCCACCGTCCATAAAGAAATCGCTATTGTCCCCAAGAGCTCCGTATCCAAGATTCCAGCTCATGATACGTATGCTCTTTCCCTTGGAGAGAGCAATATCCGTACTTCCGGAAACATCAAGTTTCTCCACCTCCTGTGGTTTGTACTCATCCACCGTCAGGTATGCGAGTACCGTGACTGCCACCAAAGCCGTCAAAAAAATCAACCCCGCTAAGACCTTAAGAAATTTCTTCATACTTTTCTCCATATACAAAAGGAGCTTCGATCACGAAGCTCCCGGTTTCTCAATTATAAAATTTAGAAGTCTTCTTCCTCGATAGCAATTTTCCTGCCCTGGGATTTGCCGATGCTGTATGCGATTGAAGCTATAAGTATCACTGATACCGATGCAACAACACAACCTATAAGGAGCTTTTTCTTATCGTCCTCAAGGCCATCCCAGAAATCCATCACACGGTCAATCTTATCCTTGGCAAATTCAACAGCGCTATCGATCATACCCATAAAATCCATAGTATACCCCCTTTATCGATTCAATATGTAGTGATCCCATAGAAATTCTCTACTAATTATTGTACCTCTTTGCCTGTCTCTCCTCAAGTTTTTTTATCACAAAATCCTTCCAGGTAAAGTCAATTATCGCAGCAAACGGAATAGCTAACAGGATACCGCCAACACCAAACAGTTTTCCGCCCAGGATGATGGCAATAAGTATCATAAGTGCTGATACACCAAGGCTTCCGCCGAAAAGCTTCGGCTTAATGACATATCCGTCCAAAGTCTGCAAAATAACCGTAAATATGAGGAACCACAATGCATACCAGGGATCGATCAGCACAAGTACAAACGCTCCCAGTATAGCTCCGACGATAGGTCCGAAAGTCGGTGCCAGATTTGTTACTCCGACGATCACTGAAATAAGAGCTGCATA
>JAFSTR010000097.1 GCA_017445665.1 Butyrivibrio sp.
AAAACGCCTTAATTAATAATTTATTTCGTTTTATCCTGTGTTATATTGGATATGGATTCAAATAAAAGTGCAGTAGATAAGCTGATTTGGGATATAATGGTAAAAGATAAAAAATCCCCCTCAATATTCGGGACGCAGAGGCCGCAAGTTCGAATCTTGTCGCCTCGACTATAACGGCAACAGTTTGTTGCATAGAAAAACCAGCCCATTCAATATGGACTGGTTTATTTTTTTCTTTATTCTTCTGCAGGCGCTGTCTCTGCCGGAGCCTCCTCAGCCTTGGCTTCTTCGGAAGTTTCCTCTTCCTTTTTCTCCTCGGGCTTTGCAACTGTATCTGACAGATCCTCCAAAAGGATAGTCATCATATCCTCTTCGCTTGGATTCTCAATAGCTGAAATCCTCCTTGCCTGATTGGTGATGATCTCCTCGAAGAGGTTTCTCACTTCTCTGGCGTTTGCAAAGTTATCGATGTTCTCTATCTTCCTGGCTGTAATAAGAGCTCTGATCTGATGCTGAACATCCTCTGCAACCTTGTAGTCATATTTCTTACAGTTCATGTTGAAGATCTCTTCAAGCTCATCGATGCTGTAGTCCGGGAACTCAATGTACTTGTTGAATCTGGACTTAAGGCCCGGATTGGAGTCTATGAACTTCTTCATAGGCTCTGTATAGCCTGCCACGATAACAACAAAATCATCTCTGTTGTCCTCCATGGCCTTAAGTATCGTATCGATCGCTTCCTGTCCGAAAGCATCGTCCTTCTGTGCCAGGGCATAAGCCTCGTCGATGAAAAGAACTCCACCCTTTGCCTTAGCAATCTGCTCCTGAGTTTTGATCGCTGTCTGACCAACATATCCTGCAACAAGTCCGGAACGGTCAACCTCAACCAGCTGTCCCTTAGAAAGAACTCCTATCTGCTTATATATCTGAGCAATGATCCTGGCAACAGTTGTCTTACCTGTTCCGGGATTACCGGTAAATACAAGGTGAAGAGATACCGGAACTGACTTAAGTCCCTGTTCCTGTCTGGCCTTCTGTACCTTGACGAAAGCCGTGAGCTCTTTTACATCTTCCTTGATGGTCTTAAGACCGATGAGCTTATCAAGGGTCTCCATAGGGTCCTCTTCAGGTTCCTTGGGCTCTTCAGGCTCAGCAGGCTTTACATTTGAGTCTTTTGCAAAAAGAGCTTTCGCCTCCTCCAGGGCATCATTGGCATTTGTTATTGCGTTTTCTACCCCTTCTTTGGCCTTCTCTGCTCTCTCCCTGTCCTCAGGAGAAATATATACGCTGCCGTTCTTAGGTGCCTCTGTTTTGGGCGCTTCAGCAGGCTTGTCACTCCCTGAAGAAGATCCTGCTGCGGAGAAGAAGTCTCCGTATAAGCTGCCCAAGAGGTTCCTTTGCATATTTGTTATCTTGTTAAGTGTTTCTAATTCTTTTTCTCTATCCATATCAGTCGTTCAAAAACCAACCATTTCTTGACAGGAAGGTTCTTGTTGTTACAAGGGCATTGACGTCCTGTCCAATAATCTGTGATGCCTGTGCTCTTACAGCTGCAGCGTTTGCTGTCCCAAGATTCTTGTAAGCGTCATAAGACATCTTCTTGCTGCCATCGAGATTCTTAAGACCCTGAGCAATATGACTCTCCATCTCGTGAGCGTCATCAGTCTCTCTAAAGAGAATGAAGCTTGAGATGTAAGGGTTGTTCTCTGCCATTGTGTAGGCATATACAATAGATGCAAGCTGAGCATCCTCTCCAAAACTTGATGTGTAACCGATCTCAGAGAGTGAAATGTTTCTCACCTGTCCTGCAGGATTGAGGAAAGATGCCTGGCACATGTAGTCTGTAAGAATATATATGTTCTCCATAGTAATGTATGGAGTTGTAAGTGATGTGCTTACATACTGTGACTGCTGTTTCCATGCATATGGGTCAAAGAGCGGTGCATTGTAAGGGTGAACTGAAAGTGACCAGTCTACGTTACCCTCACGGTTCATGTAGTAATTAAATCTGTCCAGATACTCTTTTGAAAGGAAGCATCCCGGATTGGACTTTCTGTTCCACTCCTGATCGAAGGATGTATATACTCTTGCATTGGCGTTTACAGCCTTGATCTCATTGTAGAAAATACGGAAAGCCTTAACATACTCGCTGACATTAAGCTCAATATTTGTTGAATTAAGGTAATACCACTCAGTTCTTGCATTTACTTCGTTACCGATTACCCAGTTATCAACCGTACCATAAGCGCCGCCTGAATATCTCTGTGCAAGGAAGGCAGCGATAGCCTTAAGGTGCTGTGTGCCGCCATCCTCATCGGTGTTCATGGCATAGCCCGGGCAAACATGATCATCTCTTGAGAGTGGATGGATAAGATCTGCGCCGGCTTCTGTCTTATTATTGAGAATTGTCATAGTAAGCTGGAAGTTATTAAGAGAGCACCAGCGAACAAAGCCGTCATACTGAGCAAGAGCTGCTCCGTTGAACTGATAATCCACACCGTTATAGGAGAAGGGAACTACATTGGATCCATCTCCGGGGCCTACGATATCACCCATGTACAGGTTGTAGACCATCTGAGAAATACCAAGATCCTTAAATGTTGCGGCATCTGCGCTGTTAGGAAGGATTCCCTTCATACCGTGGTCATTTCTTGCTACTGTCTTGCTGGCCTTAGCTTCAGGGTTTGTGATGTAGTGCTCGTCACTTACCTGAACCATTGATCCGCTCTTTACAGCTACAAGAAATTTCTTTGAAAGATTGGACTCCGCAGAATAGTAGTTAAGAGGGAATGTAAAAGTTGCATTGGTTCCTGCTGCTGTCTCAGCAACGATCTTACCTACGCAGCCATCCTGATAAACCTCATCGGAATAGAGATAGAACTTGCCATCTGATGAAGAAGGAACTGATTTACATGATACATTGACAACAACATTATCCCCCTGGATAGTGCAGGATGTGATGCTCACCGGTCTGCCTGCTGCCTCTGCAACAGCACCTTTATATCCGGAAGTTACAACTGCACTCTTTGCAGCAACGGTCATGGTAACAGCAACCATTGCACCTGCAAGGATCCTTTTCATAAAACTTGTTTTCTTCACAACAAAACCTCCAACTTGATCCACTTATGCGTTTATGATCGCATCAGTGAAGTTATTAAGCGCTTCTGCGTCTGTCGCATGAAGTGCGCTCTTGATAGTAAGAATATTTTCAAGAACAGTAACGTTCTTAAATGCAGAAATCTTCTCATTCATGAGTTTTCCCGAAGCAGGTGCCCAGGTACCGTTCTGGGCCAGAGCAAATACTCTGTTCTGAACACCGAGAGCCGCCATATCAGCAATAAAATTCTCCATTGGCGGATAAACCCCATTGTTATATGTAGGACACATCAGGACTATCTTTCTGCAACGCCAGACTTCACTTATAAGATACGATACATCCGTTCCGGATACATCATATACCTTAACGCCCTTTGCGCCCTTATCCCTAAGCTGAGAAGCCACTGCTTCTGCGGCGCTGGCCGTATGACCGTAAAGACTGCCATATATTACTATAACACTATCTTCCTCAGATTCATAGGTACTCCATTTCTGATATTTGGAAAGGAGAACATCAAGGTCTTTTCTCCATACAGGACCATGAAGAGGAAGGAGCATCTGAATATCAAGTCCCTGCGCTTTTTTAAGCACCGCCTGAACCTGCATTCCATACTTTCCAACTATATTAGCATAATATCTTCTGGCTGAGGCAAGAAAATCTTTTTCAAAGTCAAATTCATCAGCAAAAATCCCTCCGTCAAGGGCTCCGAAGGTACCGAATGCATCAGCGGAAAGAAGCGCCTTGTTCCTGTCATCATATGCAAATAGGACTTCAGGCCAGTGCACCATCGGTGCAGAAACAAAGCTGAAGGTATGAGCACCTGTTGAAAGTGTGTCGCCTTCCTTTACCTCTAACCTGTTGAAATCCTTGGCCTGCGGGAAGAACTGCTCCATAAATACAAAGGTCTGCTTACCGCCAACTACGGTCACTTCGGGGAAAAGAGCTACAACCTTATCTATAAGTGAACAGTGATCCGGCTCCATATGAAGCACTATAAGATAGTCAAGCTTTCTTCCGCCAAGAGCCTCTTTTAAATTCTCCATGTACTGATCAGCCACGGTAATATCAGCTGTGTCAAAAACAGCTGTTTTCTCGTCGTCTATAAAGTAGCTGTTATATGATACACCTTCAGGAATCGGAAAAATATTCTCGAATCTCTCCAGCCTTCTGTCACTTCCTCCAATCCAGAAAATTCCGTCTGCAACTTTTTTAATTCCCTTCATGTCAAAAACTCCTCTCTGATGTATTATTTTTTGAATTCACTGATCGTCTTTTCAACAACCTTGATATCGATAGGCTTTGTAACATGTGCATTCATTCCGGCATCAAAAGCCTGCTGAACGTCATCAGCGTATGCATTTGCCGTCATGGCTATGATAGGAATGGTCTGTGCCCAGTCTGTACCCAGTGCTCTTATAGCCGCTGCTGCCTCATATCCGTTCATTACAGGCATCTGTATATCCATAAGTATCATATCATAATCGCCTTCATTTGCGGCTTTAAACATCTCGACAACTTCCTGACCGTTGACTCCTCTTGTGACTGTTGCTCCGTACATATCCATGAGCTCAATGAGGATGTCAGCGTTGATGTCGTTATCCTCCGCAGCCAGGAACTTCATGCCATCAAGCGGATTTTTGACCTCCTCCACAGCCTGAGTCTCCACCTTTGCAATCTCGTCTATGGTGGTCCTTAAGTTGTAGGGCAGTACCGGTTTTTGCATAACTTCGTTGCATCCGGCCTCCCTGAGTGCATCCTCATTTTTCTCAAAGAAATCGGTGACAGCAAGGATTATGCTGTGATGTTTCTTATCCCTCTTTCTGATATTTCTTATCAGCTCGGCAGGCTCCATATCGTCGTAGTTCTCATCCACGATTATCAGATCATAGGCCTTTCCTGTTGCTGCCATTTCATCTATGAGTTTCAGTGCCTCGTATCCGCCTGTGGCCACTGTGGAATCCAGCTGATCATTTTTGTATTTTTGCTTATAAACCTTATCGTCTTCACTGCTTCCGTTGACTGTAAGGAGTGTATGCATTCCGTGAGCCTTCCAGAAATCTACGTTACCTGTCTCCACTGCCTTAAGTCGCAGGTTTACTATGAAAGTACTGCCCTTACCTTCCTCCGACTCAACCCTTATGGTTCCGCCCATGAGTTCAACAAGGCTCTTTGTTATAGCCATTCCAAGGCCTGTTCCCTGAATGGTCTTGGTTGCACCCTTTTCTTCTCTTGAGAAGGCATCAAAGATCTTGTCCTTGTACTCAGGCTTCATGCCGATTCCGTTATCGGAGATCACGAACTTAACGTTCTGGAATCCCTCTGAAGAAGAATCGGACTCAGAAATTGAAAAGTCGATCTTACCGCCTTCAGGAGTATATTTAACAGCATTGCCCAGGATATTCATAAGGATCTCATTGACTCTCTGCTTATCAGCCATGAAAACATCGTGCTGCATGTTTTCGATCTTTACGGTGTAGGTCTGATCTTTAGCTTTAGCCTGGAAGCTGATGACTGAGTTGATCTCCTCAAGAAGTAGTCCTATCGCCATCTCCTGAATATCAAGCGTAGTCTTTCCGGATTCGATCTTACTCATATCGAGAACGTCATTAAGCAGTCCCAGCAGATTGTGGGATGCAAGTGAGATCTTATGAGTGTACTCTTTTATCTTATCAGGCTCATTTGCATGTTTGTCTATAAGCAGATTAAAGCCGGTAATGGCATTCATAGGTGTCCTGAAATCGTGGGACATGTTAGCAAGGAAGCTCGTCTTTGCCTTGTTTGCTGTCTCTGCGGCGTTCAAAGCTTCCTGAAGCTGATGGTTACGCCTGATCTCCTGAGTTCTGTCATAGAGTGCCACCGCCATTCTCTTTCCACCGTCATCGATGGTGCAGACTATAACTCCGCGGTAGTAGAGATGCTGGTTCGTTTTTACATTCTCTAGGCGCAGCTCGTCAAAGACCTGTGTCTCCCCTGACTTTCTGGCATCGTCTATAGCCTCTTTAAACCTCTTCTCCTCGCCTTCTCTCTGTGCCAGGTCAAGGTTTCTTATGTCTTTCTTTAGTTCATCTATAGGTATTCCAAGCACAGCCTCCGCATTGGCAGTAATAAAGCTTGGTTCATACCCGTCTCCGCTTATAACCGCAAGGATATCATTGTTCTTTTCTACAACAAAATCAAAGAGCCACTCTCTGTAGTGGATGTCGTTATCTTTGAGCATCAGCTGCTCTTTATTCATCCTGTCAATTTCCTGAACCATATTGTTCAGAGTATCTGCCATGGATACCATGGAATCCGAGAGCTGTCCTATCTCATCGGTGTTATTATCCGGATTTTTAACATCAAAGTTACCCTTTTCGATCTCATGGGCCATCTCGTTGATAGCAGCCAGTCTTTTACTGAATTTATTTGCGAATCTCTGTCCGAACACAAATGCTGCCAGGAAAAGAACCATCGCAATCACAATGACCGACAACAGAATGCTGTAAACATCTGCCGTGATCTCATTTCTGTCTACATAGTAATACAGCGTCCAGCCGTTTGCAGTATCTGCCGACTCCGCAATGAAGTACTCACCGGTAGAATGGAATCCTTCCACCTCACCGGTCTTTATGTTTTCGATTATCTTTTCTTCAAGAGCAGTATTATCAATTTTTCTGTGATTGATCACCTTGCCGTTTGAGTCAAGAATGATAATACCGTTGTTTAAGTATCCGGTCTTGTTAACAATGGAAAAAAACTCGCTCTCTTTTACCTTAAGTGCGATCATGCCTATGCGCTTTGAAGATGTCGCAGCATCCAGGAGGGCTTTTATGATATATACTCCGCCTTCATCATCCACATCCCAAAATGCGCTGTACTCATCCCCCGTCTCCTGATACCACTCAAGAGCTTTTCCATCTACCGGCTTAAGCAGGAAGTCTCCCATATGCTCGCCATCTATAAGATCCGAGTAAATTACGATGGACTCGATATTGGTATCGCTGCTGAGGTAATACCAGATAAGCGGCTCTATCTCATCGTTGAGTTCTTCCGTGAGGGTATACGGATCGGAGCGGACTCTCTCCAAAGCCTTTCTGAAGGCATCTTCATAGGAAAAGAACTTTACGACATCATTTTCTCTTTTTACCCCGTTCTCAATACCGTGGGAAATAACATCCACGTTTCCTATCATGGCGATTTTTGTCTGCTCGATAAGGTTATTTCTCGCAACAATATAAGAATAGCTGCCCAGCATAATGATGGGAACTATGATCAAAAGGGAAAACAATCGGATAAGCGTCTTTCTGATGCTGTCCGCGTATCCGAATCTTCCTATCCTTCTAATTCTTCCATGCCTTCTCATGTCTTTTGCCGCTCCTTATTTATCACCCACGGTTAATCTCATTCACAAGCTTATCCACGTTCTCCAGGGCTTCTTCAAGCTTTTCTCTCTTTAGCAGAACCTTTTGAAGCTCCCTTCCGAAGGAATAGTGTACCTGTCTGTTCAGATCCTGTCCCCATTCCATCCAGGGAGTGAATACCAGTCCTTTTTTATAGCAGACTTCAATCCCTTTAAAAGCTTCATCCACATTAAAGGCAGTACCCTCAAGGTAGGTCTGACTCCCGGGTCTGTCCTTCCAAAGGGCTTCCTGTCCATCGACCCTTGCAAGAGATGCCAGTACCTCTTTTGCCTTATCGTAATTCATAGCGTTTGAATTAAGTGCAAAACCAAGATCACATCCGCCAATTATTGCCATTCCTTCCCCTTCAGTACCAAAGTATGGGAGTGTTCCGATTTTCATTTCGGGTCTTGCTTCCCGAATGGCCACATAGGTTTCCGGAGTTCCGACGATCATGGCCGCTTCCTCACTGACAAACTCCTCAATAGCTCTTTTACCGTCAGCTGTATACATGTCAGCTGTCAGTACCTTGTGCTCAATGAGTGTTTCCCAGTCCTTCATATATGGGCGGATCTCCTCCGAAAACGTTGTCCTTCCATACCGGAGCCTTCCTCCGAATCCGCTTCCCCTGTCCGTTGAGAAGTAATTTGCAGAGACTACCCCCAATGCGCTGTTTGCAAAGCCATATGGATCCTTCAGGCTGGCAGCCAGAGGTCTTATCTTCCGAACGACCCTGAAGTAATCGCAGGCTCCGATAAATGTACTGAAATCCGTTGGAACCCGGGCTCCCTTGGCCGAGAACATATCCTTGTTGTAAAAGATACATTCAAGGTCTGAAGTGTTGGGAACAGCATAAACTGCGTTCCCATAGCCAAATGACATCTTTGCCTCTTTGTTGAACTCTTCTGTAATGTCGCTCAGATTTGCTATGTATCCCGTCCTGGCGTGTTTTTCGGCCATCTCCTGATCCACATAGATGATGTCCGGAGCACCTTTGTACGATAGTTTTGCATCCATTATGGGTTCATAGTTACTCTTCCCGACATATTCAAATTTAAATGTATAATTTGGAAATTCTCCGGCCAGATATGCCTTGAGATTAGTCAGATTGTCCTCCGTATACCAGGTTGCGATCCTGATCACGGTTGACTCATCGCTTTCATCAGAATTCTGAACAGGGTCAGAGGTCTTTAAGACATGGACCTCCTGATTATCCGCACCAAAAGACAGGTTCGCCTTTGTGGGGATAAATCCACTAAGCGCACCTGTCAGAACAGCCACTGAGGAAAAAATACTAACAAAGATCTTTCTTAGCTTCCTGCTCTTCATGTGTACCTCATAAGAATAGTCCGTTAAATCATCTGATCATGATCTTCTTTATTTCCCCAACATAAACGATATGGTATTCTCCATCTTTTTCAAACTCATTCGCCAGACTCTTGTCTACAAAACCATCCTCCCTGAACTCCTTTTTGTAGAGCACTTTAGCTGTTATGACATTGTCGGCCTCGTCAATAAAAGGTATCCCATCGTCATAGTTAACTGTCAGACGGGCACCTGCAATCTTATCTTCTGCTCTTCCGGATACAGCTTCCAGATACTTAAAAGCTCCTCTAAACTCGTTCTGATTGAGAAAGCTCAGAGAAAACTCACCGGCCTCATCAAGCAGTTCCCTGGTATACCTCTTGCCGCGAAGGAAAATATACACCACTCTCCTGTTCCAAAGATACCCCGCGCCACCCCATTTGGCCGTGGTTGTGTTTACCTTGTCACCGCTTCCCGCTGTTACAAGAAATTTGGTACCGTCAAAAGTGTACGCTCCCTGCTCGATATCAACAGGATCGACTGGCTGAAAAACGTGCATGCAGTCCCTCCATTTCTCATCAGAGCCCCGAGTCAGAAGTCCCTTATGGTATCCTCCTCGGTCAGTCCGGTATTCTCTATTTTCATTATCGTTACATCGTAACTAATTTCACTGTTCACTATAATAGTAACACGGTCTCCTACCTTATGTCCAAGTAATTGTTTGCCTAAAGGAGACTCAATGCTGATAAGACCCTTTAAGGAGTTCTTCCTCATTGTAGTCACAACCTTGTAGGTCTCAAGACTGCCGTCATCTTCCATTCTGATGGTAACAGTCTTATTCATTCCCACTTCGTCATCTTTAGTATTATCGTCAATGACACGAGCCGTTTTTATCATCCTCTCAAGGAATCGAATTCTGCTCTCATTCTGATTCTTGGCTTTTTTTGCTGCGTAGTACTCGAAGTTTTCCGAGAGATCGCCCTGAGCTCTGGCTTCCTTTACATGCTCAAGAAGCTCTTTTCTCACAACTACCTTTCTGTGTACGATCTCAGCTTCCATATCTTCGATGTCTTTTTTAGTCAATTCGTTGTTCATAAAAATCCATACCCCTGCTCACTGAAATATAAAGAAAAAAGAAGGGTAAAGCCTCGGCTCTACCCTTCCGGAAAATCTGTCTATAACCTGAATCAAGCCTTGCCAACTGATCCAAAGAGCTCCATCTTCTCCTTAACTGTAGCCTTGATAGCCTCAGCGCCGGGAGCAAGAAGCTTACGTGGGTCAAATCCCTTACCTTCGAGATCCTTGCCTGCCTCGATATATTTACGAGTAGCATCTGCGAAGGAAAGCTGACACTCTGTATTAACGTTGATCTTGGATACACCAAGGTCAATTGCCTTCTTGATCATGTCTGAAGGAATTCCTGTGCCGCCGTGAAGAACAAGAGGCATAACTCCTGTCTTCTGCTGGATTGCATCAAGAACGTCGAATCTAAGTCCCGGCCATCCCTCAGGATATTTACCATGGATGTTACCAATTCCGGCTGCAAGCATATCTACGCCAAGATCAGCGATTCTCTTGCACTCTGCAGGATCAGCGCACTCGCCCATTCCTACAACACCGTCTTCTTCGCCACCGATTGATCCAACCTCAGCCTCGATTGAAAGGCCAAGCTGATGAGCTACATTAACGAGCTCAGATGTCTTTGCAACGTTCTCCTCGATATTGTAGTGAGAACCGTCGAACATGATGGATGTGAATCCGGCCTTGATGCACTTATAGCATCCTTCGTATGTGCCGTGGTCAAGGTGAAGCGCAACAGGAACAGTGATTCCAAGGTTCTTGTCCATCTCTCTTACCATTGCTGCAACAGTACCAAAACCTGTCATGTACTTACCTGCACCCTCAGATACACCAAGGATTACAGGGCTCTTAAGTTCCTCTGCTGTTAAAAGAACTGACTTAGTCCACTCAAGGTTGTTGATGTTGAACTGACCAACTGCATAATGGCCTTCTTTTGCTTTTACAAGCATGTCTTTTGCAGATACTAACATTTTGTTTCTCCCCTTTATAATTGATAGTTTTGATGGTTACAACCATTATATACTTGTTATTTTGTTTAATCAAACCCAAAGAAGTTATCTGACCAGAATTCTTCATCGGTTGTTGCTTCGAAACTGTCATATCGAAGAACATAACCGGTATTTCTGGACATTGTAAGACTTAAGACACCGTCTATCGTAGTCTTGGTTGTGGGTGCTGTGTCAAATCCCGTATTGTCCGATACAATCAGCTGTTTGAACTTTGCATCCCTTGGGATTCCCATCGGCCAGATCTGAATCTCCCTGGTGATCTCATAATCATTTAGGTTTATGGCAACTACCACCGCTGCTGTTCTGTTGAACCTTCCGTAGGCTATGAAATTATTCTCAGCATAGAGCTCTTTTACAGAGCCCATCTTAAGCTCGGGGCAAGCCTTGTGGATACGGATCATCTCTTTGTGGAAAGAGAGCATCTGCTTATCTTCCCTGCCCCAGGGATATGTCCTTCTGTTATCGGGATCCGTAAACCCGCAAACTCCGGCCTCATCACCATAATAAAGAGTAGGTGCTCCCGGCCAGGTCATCTGGATCATGACCGCCTGTCTCATGATATATTTTCTGATACCGGTGTCAGCAGAGGAAGACATGAGAGTATCGCACCTTCCTACCTTCTGGCTTGTCCTTGTTAAAAACCTTGAATGATCATGGTTTGACAGCTCGTTCATGGCAGTGTACAAAGAAGGCATTGTAAAGTTCTCTCCACCGTTATAGAGCATCGTGTCGAAAAACTCTCTCGCATTGCCGACCTTGATGGGCTTAAACTCATCACTGTGTTTGTCCATGCCTGTAAGAAACCATGTGACCGGCTCCATAAAGGCATCATAGTTCATTACCGTATCCCACTCTCTGCCGCTGCCAAGCCAGTTTCTGGCCGGTCCGTAGTGCTCGGCAAGTATGATCGCCTCAGGGTTTGCTTTTTTAACTTCCTCTCTGAATCTTCTCCAGAATTTGTGGTTGTATTCCTCGGAATGTCCAAGGTCTGCTGCCACATCAAGTCTCCAGCCGTCGCAGTTGTAGGGCTCTGAAACCCATTTTTTGCCAATTTCTATGATATAATCTTCAAGCTCTTTAGAGCCCTCATAATTTAGCTTGGGAAGGGTGTCATACCCCCACCATCCGTCATAGCTGGCATTGTAGGGCCATTTATCCTGAGAAAATGAGAAATAATTTCTATAAGGGCTTCCCGATGCCACATAGGCCCCCTTCTCATATCCCTTGGCATCCTCATAGATCAGCTCTTTGTCCAGCCATTTGTTAAAGGATCCGCAGTGATTGAAAACTCCGTCAAGGATGACCCTTATATCTCTCTTATGAGCCTCTGATACCACCTTGGCAAAGAGCTTGTCGCTGGCTTCAAGGTTTTTCTTGTTGGTAACTCGTCTTATGTAGCGCTCAGCTTTCTTATTGCTCTTTTCAAACTGTGGGAGTATATCGCCTCCATCTTCGACAATCCTGCCAAAGTGAGGATCAATATGATCATAGTCCTGAATATCATACTTATGACAGGACGGTGAAACAAACAAAGGATTGAAGTAGATCACCTCCACTCCAAGGTCCTTTAAATAATCGAGTTTATCCAAAACGCCTTGAAGATCACCGCCGTAAAACTCGCAAAAATCTGCTTTGGGATCCGGATAGCTGTTCCAGTCCTCAACTTTTTTGGCCTTGAATCCGCTGTAAGAATACTCCCCGGTCATTACATCGTTGGTGGGATCTCCGTTACAGAACCTGTCAACGAAGATCTGGTACATTACAGCGCCCTTGGCCCACTTGGGAGTAGAAAAGCCGGGGATAACCAGAAAGCTCATGCTCTCCATAACATCAGAAACTGCGCCTCTTTTGTCATAGTACCAAAAGCTGCCATCGTTTCCTGTTATCTCGAAATGATATCTGAATGGATCCTTGCCTATATTTATAGAAATATCAAAATAATCAAAACCGTTGTCGGTTTCAGAAAGCTTCATCTTTCTGCGCTCTGACCCCCACGCCAAAAGAACCTGGGAGGCTTCGGAATGAGCACATCTGAATCTGAAATCCGTAACACGCCCAATATCCGGTTCCGCAGGCCTTAAGTAATCCAAGGTCATGTCATGAAAGAATGCCGACTGATTCATAGTAATTCCTTTAAATATTTATTCGTATAAAGTAAAAAAGACAGCGGGGTAGCTGTCTTTTTAGAGAAGGTATTTCTTTCTTATGGGGTATAGCAAAAAACTATATAATGTATTGGGGGGTTACGCATATTATACTAGCATCCCCTCAAACCCACGTAAAGACTAATACTTCACAAATTTGTCAAAAACAGCGTTGTGTTTTTGTGCACTTTTCACAATCAGAGTTCCACATCCACATCTTCTGTAATAGTGTGACCCTCAAAAAGAGCCTCAAACTCTTCTCTTCCGATCTTCTCTTTCTCGATCAGAAGCTTGGAGCTTGCATGGAGAACGTCCTCGTACATGAGAATGATCTCCTTGGCCTTCTTGTAGCACTTATCAATGATGTTTCTAACTTCCTGGTCGATCTCACCTGCTACCAGCTCTGAATGTTTCTTGGTATGGGATATATCATAGCCGATGAAAACATCTTCTTCATTGTCATCGTAGTTTACAATGCCGATGTTGTTGGACATACCATACTTGGTAACCATGCTCCTTGCTTCCTGAGTAGCCTTTCTGATGTCACTGGAAGCTCCGGTTGTGATATCGTCCGCACCGAAAATGATCTCCTCAGCAATCCTTCCGCCCAGAGATACCATGATATCCTCAAGCATCTTGCGCTTTGTAAGGAACATGTCATCCCTCTCCGGAAGAGGCATAGTATAGCCTGCTGCCCCAAGGCCTGTAGGAATGATGGAAACTGTATGAACAGGGCCAACCTCAGGCAGAATATGGAACAAAATAGCATGTCCTGTCTCGTGATATGCAGTGATCCTCTTCTCCTTGTCAGATATGATCCTGCTGTGCTTCTCTGTTCCGATGCCCACCTGTATGAAGGCTTTGTTGATGTCTTCCTGTTTGATGAACTGTCTGTTATCGATGGCTGCACGGATAGCTGACTCATTTAAGAGGTTCTCAAGATCAGCACCTGTAAAGCCTGCAGTGGTCTGAGCCACCTGCTTGATATCCACATCATCTGAAAGAGGCTTATTCCTTGCATGAACTTTAAGGATCTCTTCTCTTCCGCCGATATCCGGTCTTGAAACGGTTATCTTTCTGTCAAAACGTCCTGGTCTTAAAATAGCCGGATCAAGGATGTCTACTCTGTTTGTAGCAGCCATCACGATGATACCTTCGTTGACACCAAATCCATCCATCTCAACAAGGAGCTGGTTCAGTGTCTGCTCTCTCTCATCGTGTCCGCCGCCCATTCCGGTACCACGTCTTCTGGCTACCGCATCAATCTCATCAATAAATACGATACAAGGTGAATTCTTCTTGGCATCCGCAAAGAGGTCCCTTACTCTTGATGCGCCGACACCGACAAACATCTCAACAAAGTCTGAACCTGAAATGCTAAAGAAAGGTACTCCGGCTTCTCCTGCAACAGCCCTTGCAAGAAGGGTCTTACCGGTTCCGGGAGCTCCCTCCAAAAGCACGCCCTTCGGGATCCTTGCTCCCACCTTGGTGAACTTCTCGGGATCTTTTAAAAACTCAATGATCTCAGCAAGCTGCTCCTTCTCTTCCTTAAGGCCTGCTACATCAACCAGCGTGATCTTGTTTTCTTCCCCCGTTGACATACGTGCTCTGCTCTTTCCAAAATTCATCATCCGGTTGTTTCCGGAGCCTGAACTCTGGATATTGGTAAAGAGTGAGAAGATGAATACCATGACTATCAGTCCTACGATTATAGGAATGATGCCGTTTATAAGTACATTTTCCGAAGGAACATCCTTAACCTCAACGCTTACACCCTTCTCGGTGAGGTATTTTTCAATGTCTACAACGTCAGTGGAATAAAAACTCACATCTTCAGATCCGTCGTTAAAACTCACCCTGACCTGACCTGTCGGTGTCTCTGAGTTCGGTGTGATCACAGCATATGCGATCTTATCAGCTTCAATGTCCCTCTCAAATGAAGATCTGTTGTACGCCGGTGCCGGGTTGTTAACCAGTCCGCGTCCATACTCAAGTACCACAACCGCAACCAGAAGCACGATCACAAATATAAATAACGAATTAAAGTTCTTTGAACGATTCAATTTACCAGTCTACCCCTCTTAAGCAATACTTTTCCTGTATCAGTTAAACTCAACCACACCGATATAAGGAAGATTACGATATCTCTGATCATAGTCCAGGCCGTATCCAACCACGAATTCATCAGGGATCTCAAAACCTGTGTAATCAACCTTTACGTCTGTCACTCTGCGCTCGGGCTTATCGAGAAGTGTGCAGAGCTTAATGCTTGCAGGATCTCTGTCCCCAAGCATCTTAATAAGATATGAAAGTGTTCTGCCTGAATCTACGATATCCTCTACAATAAGGACATGTCTGTCTTTTAAAGGCTCATCAAGGTCTTTTACAATCTTAACTACACCACTGGATTTTGTTGAACTTCCGTAACTTGAAGCTGACATAAAGTCCATTGTTACAGGAACAGTGATACGCTTAGCAAGCTCGCACATGAAGAATACGCCGCCCTTAAGGACACATACGAGGTGCACTGTCTCACCTGCATAATCTCTGCTTATTGCTTCTCCAAGTTCCTTGATCCTCTTATCTACTTCCTCTTCTGAAAGTAATATACGTACTGATTCAGCCATTACTTATTCCTCCGGTTTGATTAAATTTATAGTTAAAACTCTTTTGGTAGTTTCACTTACTTTTACAGCATCGCTCATCCGGTAGAGCGGAACCCATAAAACTTCGTCCCCGTCACAGAGAATATACATAGCATCCCGTCTGTCTCTGGGGATCTTTTCATCCGTCATCAGCTTGGAAAGCTGTTTTGAATGCATCACGCCATTTAGACTGATCCTGATAAAGTCGTCCCGGCGCCTTGTGCGAAATGAAACTGCTTGTATTCTATCATAATCGAGCCATTTCGTATATGTCTCTGTAGGCACTTCTTTTTGGCCATCGTAGGGAATTACTGCTATCTGAGCCCTTCCCAGTCCAGGGATATCAATTTCGGTTTCCTCTCCTTCCGCCAGTGAAAGGTGTATTTCATCTCCGCTTTCAACCCGGTTTTCTATCTGTCCGATTTTCAGACTCTCATACGCCCTTACAGCTCTAAGTCCGTACGGAAGATCCACCGACGCCGTTCCAGAAAGACTTCCCAAAAGTCCAAGAACTGCATCAACGTGGGTAAATCCGATATCCTTACGATTCTTGACCAGATGTTCAAAAGCCATCAGCACCACGTTCTCTTTGATGATATCTGCTTCCTTAAAAAGAGCTGACGCATCTATACTGACAGCTTCTTCCGAAACCTCTGCAATATCTTCGAAGACCCCGGCTGCGTATTTTCTGACAAATTCATCCGCCTTATCAAAAGACAACGCGGCTCTGGCCATGTGGCTTACAGCCCTTGGGTTTACCCCTTCCTCAAGCTGTGGGATAAGAGTATTTCTTATAATATTTCTTGTATGTATGTTTTCAAAATTGGTAAGGTCTGTGCAAAAAGAGATCTCTTTTTCCCGAAGATACTCCTCGATCTCTCTTCTGTCCACGCACAAGAGCGGCCTTATAATGTTATCCCTCACAGGCCTTATCGCAGCTGCTCCGTGAAGGCCGCACCCTCTAGTAAGATTCATGACAAGGGTTTCGGCCAGATCGTTCTGATGGTGAGCCACAGCTATAACAGACGCCGACAGCTCTTTTGCGTAAGCATCAAAGGCTTCATATCTGGCCCTGCGCCCGGCTTCCTCAGGTGTAAGCTTAAACTTCCTTGCCATGGCCGGAACATCCACAGTCACTGCCTTAAAAGGAATGTCCCTCTCTGCGCAGAAGCATCTTGAAAACTCCTCGTCCTTAAAAGCTTCCTCTCTCATGCTGTGGTTTATGTGTATCGCAGCCACCTTTATCTTAAGGACACCTCTGAGGTCTGATAACACGCTTAAAAGAGCTGTGGAGTCCGCGCCTCCGGAGAAGCCCACCACAACTGTATCTTCCGGGGATAACATCCCGTTCTCTTTTATGAAACTCAGTACTTTACCTGTGAATTTATCCATCAGACCTTGCTTTGAATATCAAAAGCGCAGACTTATACGAACCCCGTATAGATGTCTGCGCCCGACTACTTAGCTATCAATTATCCGAGTTCTTAAATATGATTTCTCCCGGATAAACAAGTCCCAGCTTTTCCTTGGCTGTGTCCTCTATATATTTACGCGTCTCTGTATATCTCTCGAACTCAGCGATCTCATCGCTTCTTTGAGTTTCGTAATCGATCTGCTGCTGCAGCTGTTGCTCTCTCTCCTGATACTCCCTGGCTTTCTGCATCAATCCGATGCTCTTTACCGAAACCACGGTCACAAGGATAAGTACAACGATGCTGGCCCAGACGATACCCACTCTGTTCTTGAGCCTGCGCCTTTTATAACGAGCTTTGGTCGCCATGATTACCCCCTAGTTCATAACACTATAACACCACTTTTATTGTAATACAGCTATTTTGGCCGTGTCAATTCAGATGTATCTGTAGAGATTGGTCACATCCTCTTTGTGGATGGTCTCCTGAACATCAAGTACCTCCACGGAGACGTCCTTGTTTCCAAAGCCGATCGTTATCTTATCACCCACCTTGACCTCGGTACTGGCCTTGGCAGGTTTACCGTTGATCGAAACCCTTCCTGCATCACAGGCATCATTGGCAACAGTTCTTCTTTTTATCAGTCTTGTTACTTTTAAATACTTATCAAGTCTCATTATCCTTCACCGGATGCAGTGTTTGCTGCATCACTTGCTCCTTTGTTTGTGCTCGCATCCTCACTTGCGGACTCGGACGCCTCCTCTTTTCCGGAGGAATCCGTTGATGAAGAGTCTCCGGCTCCCGAGGTATCCTCTGTAGAAGCGCTGTCATCTGCTGATGACGAATCGCTTGCAGGTGCAGAGTCCTCTGTAGTAGAAGCATCAGCCGGTGATGAAGAATCACCGGTGGATGCGCTGTCACCGCTGTCCGAAGAATCATCGGTACTTGAAGAATCACTCGATGATGACGAATCTCCGGTGGATGCACTGCTTGAAGATGATGAATCGTCGTCCTTTTTGATCTTTATAAGATCCGGGAACGAATACGATTTATTGTCCTCTTCCTTATCCACATTGATCCTGTAGCTCTTTGTCTCATAGCCGTCCTGTTTAAGGATGATCTCATGATTGCCGGATATCTTGTTGACACTGGTTGGCACCACTCCGACATAGGCACCGTCAAAATAAACTTCAGCTCCGTAAGGCTTATCAAAATATATGTAGTAGCCCTTAATGAGCTTATTTGTATTGGCACTTTCCGATTCGGAAGAATTTGCACTTACTGTTGCTGCAGAAGAAGCTGCGGAACTGGAAGCACCAAAATCAATTGTTCCGACAGGATAGCTTGCATAGGTTGATGCGCTGCTGGCCGCCGTTGTGCCGTTTACAGTTTCTGCGCTCGATGATGTATCCGCCGCCGCATCGTCTTCTTTTTCAAGTTCTATCTGGATAACGGCCTTTGCTGTACCCACCTTCAGGTACTTGTCCTGAGTTATGTATCCGTCAGCCAGAACTTTGAGTGAATGATAGCCATAGTTAATGCTCTGAGGCGTTCCGGTAAGGACTCTTTGTCCATCCACAAAAACTTCTGCATCCTCAGGGATTATCTCAAAGGTTACCAGTGATTCCTTAGGCTTAGATATTGTTACGCTGCTGGTATCAACCACCGTCTCCTGATTGCGGCTGATATTGACCTCCGTCTGATAGCTTGCTCCGTTACCAAGTATCTGAAGGTTATAGTCACCCTCCGGAGCACTGAGCATCATGTTCGGAGATATCTTGTGGATAACTTCGTTGTCCAGCTCAAGCCATGCACCAACAAGGCTGTGATCTTCAACAGTATCGGAGGAAAGGCTGACATAGCCATGTCCGCTGGTCACAACTACACTGTAAATATCTTTTCCGATGCCGCTTACCGTGATCTTGTCAGTTGAAAGAACGTCCTCTGCCAGGGCAAGGTCGCCCTCTGCGATCACCAGAGTCCTTGCATCTATCTTATAGGTATCTCCCAAGATCCTTGCTGTTCCGTCGCCTCTTACAAGGTCGTGATTTCTTGTATTCTCCACAACCCATGCGTCAGATGAGACATTAAGAGTCGTGATGTGCTTACTGCTCTTTAGGAATGTGACATCAACGATCTCTCCGACTTCAAGAAGAGACGCCGACAGAACTGTTCCTCTGGCATCGTACATCATACTGGTATTGTCATAGGAAAGAGTATAGGTCTTACCTGTCTGATGGTTTCTGAATCTTATGATCTTTTTGGTTGTGTCGATATCTCGGATGGCTGCTGTATCAGCAGAATCGTATTTTCCGATGAGCGATACACTGACCTTGTCTGCACTCTCTGCTGCTCTTACTATGCTATGCGGCGAAGAAACCAGCATTCCTGCAGATAATACAAGTGCCAGTACCATCCTGAATATTCTGTTGGACGTAATCATTGCTCTCCCCGTTCCACATGATCCTTCATGTATTCTTCTCTTAGGCGCTCCGGCTCCAGCAAATACTCCCTGGTGTTATGCTCGGGATGTTCCAAAACATCCATAAGCATGGCATTTAGGATCTCTCCCAGCATTTTGCCGGGATTTATCCCCTGATCGATAAGGTCTTTTCCCTTGACCGCAAGAGATTTAAGGTTTACACAATCCTTCCTTTCAAGGATCTCTTCATAAACAGCCTTGCATTCCTCAATGGTCCTTAACTTCTCATCACGCTGATAGTCGCTCTGGGCCATGGTATCGGCATATCTGACCTCAAAAAGCAGAGGGAAATCCGCTTCTCCCACACGGGCCATAGCCCTTCTGATGCTGGATGCCTTGGGTGGAAATCTGTAATCGTGGTAAAATACCAGATTACACACCCTGTCCATGGTATCTCTGTCAAACTTCAGTCTCCTGAAAATCTTTTTTGCGATTCCGGCACTGACCTCATTGTGGTTATAAAAGTGATAGACTCCCTCATCATCTATCTCCATTGTATCAGGTTTTCCCATATCATGCATCAGCATTGTAAGGCGTAAAACCCTGTCAGAGCGCACATTCCTTAAGGCTTCCACCGTATGGTCGCCTACGTTGTACATGTGATGTATATTCTTCTGTGGCGTCTCCATGCATCTGTCGAATTCCGGCAGGATCACCCCGGTTATTCCCAGTTCGTACGCCATCTTTATCTTTTCCGGGTGTGGTGACAATAAAAGCTTCACCAGCTCCGTCTGCACCCTCTCGGCACTTATCTTTGAAAGAGTAGGAGCAAGCTCTTTTATCGCCTCTTTAGTCTCATCCTCTATCTCATAGTCCAGCTGCGCAGCAAATCTCACAGCCCTCATTATCCTGAGTGCATCCTCGGAAAATCTCTCTGTGGGATTACCGACACACCTGATGATCCGGCTCTCCAAATCCTTTTTGCCCTCAAACCTGTCAATAAGGCCCTCTTCCTCGTTGTAAGCCATGGCATTAATTGTGAAATCCCTGCGTTTCATGTCCTCGAAGAGATCCCTGGTAAAAGTGACCTCCTTGGGATGACGAGAGTCTTCGTAAACTCCGTCAATCCTGTAGGTGGTGACCTCATACCCCTCTTTTCCAATCATGACCGTGACTGTTCCATGCTCAATTCCAGTGTCTATGGTCCTTTTAAAAAGCTTTTTTGTGTCCTCGGGAAGTGCATTTGTCGTTATATCCCAATCCTCGGGAGTCCTTCCAAGAAGTGCATCGCGCACACATCCACCAACTATATAAGCCTCGAAACCTGCTTTATGCATGGTGTCGAGAATCTGTTTTGCATTATCCGGTATTGTTATCCTCATACCTTCATAATAGCCTAAAGCCCTGAATTTGTGAATAATCACTAGGCATTTTGTCAATTAGGTTATATACTTGATATATGTAATAATGAGGAAAAATATATGAAATTTTGGGATTATCACCGTTATGATAAGCTTGCAGCCATATTGCTGCTCATCATATCCGTTATTGCCATATTTTTCATTACAGATATCTTCTTTGAGCCCACTTCCGAGATCTACAGCCTCAACGACGGCTGGGAGATCTCTGTAAATGGTGTCCCCACAGACTTTGACTCCCTCCTGGCAGCAAGGATCGGAGTAATGGACAACGGAGATATTGTCATCTTAAAGAGGACCCTTCCGGAATTTCACCTCGAAAATCCCTGTATCATGATGTACTCGATCCATGCTCTTATCGATGTCTATCTGGACAATGAACTGATCTATTCCTTTGGCCACGAGTTCTACGAGCATGGCAAGACGGTCCCAAAGCGCTATAATTACTTCGCTCTTGGGCAGGATTATCAGGGAAAAGAGCTTAGAATTGCGATCTCAGGAACCGGATACCACTCTTATTCCGGCACTTCTGCCATAACCGTCGGCGAAAGACGTGATATTCTCACCTTTCATATAAGTAACATGCTCTCGAACATCATAATCGGCGATTTCCTTATGCTCCTTGGACTTGCCCTTATGGTACTCTCCCCATACATGGCTATTTATCATAATAATGACTTAAGGCTCTTTTTCAGTGGTCTTATATCACTGCTCCTTGGAATATACATTTATTCCTTCTACGGACTTATAGACCTTCTGTGCAATAATCCAAGTCTCAATACAGTCTGTGAGTACATATCGGTTTATAACATCCCGACGGCAATACTTGGCTACTTCATGTCCATTTCAGGCAAAAAGCTCAAAAAGGTCTTCGGCGTCCTGTTTGCTGCAAATATGCTCGTGTTCCTCTCAGTATTCTTCTTCACCGTCATCGGTAGTGACAGAATTTCCAATTTCCTGACCATTCTTCACGCTATGGCCTTTGTGGAAGCCATACTGTGCACCATCATAATTGCAGTAACCGCCATAAAGCTGTCAAAAATGCCGGATTTTCGCCTTATCTCTTCCGACAATGTTTTTTCCGCGGGACTTATCATTTTTATGGGCCTGTCACTGATAGATATATTCAGATATAACTATATCAAATATGTTTCATTGCTCGGAGAATCCTCCACCACAATATCCTGCTTCACTGCCGGAGCAGTGCTTTTGGTGTGCAGCCTTCTCATCAGTTATCTGCTTTATATCATCTACAACTCAAACCTTCAGTCCATGCAGAACAAGATCTCATCACTGGCTTTTACGGATCCTCTTACAGGTCTGGCTAACAGAGCACGATGCGAGCAGGTGATGGATCTGCTCTCCCAGGAAAAAGCCCAGTATACGATAATCAGTCTTGATCTCAACAAACTGAAACAGGTCAATGACACATTGGGACATCACGAAGGAGACCGGCTTCTTTCAGGCTTTGCAACAATCCTCTCCGACTGTTTTCTTGATGCCAATCTCGTGGGACGTATGGGCGGAGACGAATTTATCGTCATCCTGACTGAAGAAAGGGCCCTTAACACCACAAGAAGAATACACGATCTCTACTCCATGATAAATGACTGGAACCACAAAGAGCAGGTATTCCAGTACAGCGCATCCTATGGCTATGCTTACAGCTACGAGGTTCCAAGCGGATCTGCACAGGAAGTTTATATGCTAGCCGACAGCAGAATGTATGAGATGAAAAAAGAACATCAGATGGACAAACATAGGGAGGTGATAAGAAATGCGTAAACTCTTGTCTTTCCTTACTCTTGCCCTTACTCTTTTAGTGCTGTTTTTCTTCTTTGCCATACATTTCTTCTCTTTTAAACCGGCACATCCGATAATCAAACTTGAAAAGGGCTGGACAGTTACTTACCACAATCAGCAGTACTTAAATACCAATCTCGAGCACATGAGCCTTCAGGTGGGCTTTGCATTTTCAAGAGGTGACATCGTTAACTTAAATCAGATATCACCGCTGACAAATGTTGGCGCCACTTTCCCTTATCTTGCCTTCAAATCAAGGTACTGTCAGTATGAGATCTTCCTTGACGAAAAACTTATCAGCAGCACTCTTTCAGACGATTCATCTAACAAAGATTTTGTCGGTGCAGGCTACAACTTCATCCCCCTTCCGAATGATTATGCCGGGAAAAGACTCACCATCAGGCTCTATGTCACCGAAAATGACACAAGAGCAGATATTATCACCCCTATGATCGGAGATTTCGATGATATATACAGAGATATGATCCACTCAGTGATCTATCCCTTCACCGTCGGCATCTTTATGATCATGTTCGGCGCAGTATTCCTTATAATATCTCTCCTGTTCTACATCAGAACCACCGGCGTTACAACTCAGATCCTTTGCTCGATACTGACTATAGTTTTAGGAAGCTGGATACTTACAGCCTTCGATGTTGCGGACTTTTTGCTTCCTCCGTCATCGGCAACGACAATAGAGTTCTGCTCCATGTACCTGATCACTCCGCTAATTTATTCTATTGTTTTTGATCTGCACAGAAGAAAAGAAAACAAGCTTCTGATAATAATGGGACTCAGTACCCTGGGATTTTCGCTTGTTTTCATAACCCTGCACTTTACAAATACAGTACATATAAATCATTTCCAGTTGCCATATTACTTCATTTCATCCATAGGTCTTATTGTCCTTATAGCCTACATTTACATTGATCTAAAGAGCAAAACCCGCAACACATCAAGGCTCATACTTATGGGCGGTGTGACTTTCCTTACTTTTGCGCTGTTTACCTATGTTATTTCGGTCATACTCAGGCAGTATGGTCACTTTGATCATCCTTTCCTGCTGTCACTCATCATGCCGACAGGCTCCATGTTTTTCGTTTTCATGCAGCTTCTGAACTACTTCGTATTTATGACTCACTCTTTTGCCCAAAAAAAAGAGTACGCGGCTCTTACAAAAATTGCCTATATCGACAACCTTACCGGCCTTGCAAACAGAGTCAGCTGCGAAGAAAAGCTGGTTGACTTTAATAAGTCAAACGATGATTTCTGCCTGCTGAGCCTCGATCTTAACGGTCTTAAGGAGGTTAACGACAACGCCGGTCACCCTGCAGGTGACAAACTTCTTAAATCCTTCGCTGATACGCTTTCTACTGTATTTGGAAATCTTGGAACCTGTACAAGGATAGGCGGAGATGAATTCCTGGTGCTCATAAAAAGCACCACTTCTGAAGAAATTGATAAAAGACTTTTAGAGCTTGATAACAGACTCTTAGACCTTGATAAGAAAGATCCTGATGTAAATCACAGCGTATCCTACGGCTACGCTTTCAGACACGAGTCAGAAGATAAAGATACACATTCAGTCTTCATGCTCGCTGACCAGAGGATGTATGACTACAAACGGGCTCACTATGCAAACATGATGAAGAGATAAAAAAGGACGCGCATTAATACGCGCGTCCCCAGTATACCATCTTTGTTGCAGGCTTTCCGCACATTACACATGTGTCGGAGAGCTTTTCCTGTTCAAAAGGAATGCATCTGCTTGTAGCATTGAATTCTTCCTTAACTTTCTCTTCACATTCGCGGCATCCGCACCACATAGCCTTAACAAAGCCCTTGGTCTCTTTGAAGGCCTCAGCGAACTCCTCTTTGTTGTGAGCTTCAAAGGTGTGCTCTGCAAGGTGTTTCTTAGCTCTTTCGAACATATCCTTCTGGATTGTATCAAGAAGCTCACCAACCTTAGCAGATACATCAGAGATTGCACATTCGATCTTCTCTCTTGTATCTCTTCTTACAAGTACACACTTGCCTGCCTCAAGATCCTTAGGTCCGATCTCTACACGCACAGGAATACCTCTCATCTCCTGCTCAGCAAATTTAAATCCGGGTGTTCTGTCTGTATCATCAGTCTTTACCCTGTAATCTGAAAGGCTCTTTGCGATGTTATAGGCTGCGTCAAGAACTCCTTCCTTCTTCTGCTGGATAGGAATAACAACTACCTGTACAGGAGCGATCTTAGGAGGTACTACAAGACCTGAGTTATCGCCGTGCACCATGATCATGGCACCGATTGTACGTGTTGTAAGTCCCCAGGATGTCTGACATACATAGTGAAGCTGGTTGTCTTTTCCTGCGTACTGGATTCCAAATGCCTTAGCAAAACCGTCGCCAAAGTTGTGACTGGTTGCGCTCTGAAGAGCACGTCCGTCATGCATGAGCGCCTCTACTGTATAAGTAGCCTCAGCTCCTGCAAACTTCTCTTTGTCTGTCTTACGTCCCTTGACTACGGGAATAGCCATGTCATTCTCAAGGAAGTCAGCGTATACGTTAAGCATCTGCTGAGTTCTCTCCTCAGCCTCTTCCATGGTTGCATGGGCTGTGTGGCCTTCCTGCCAGAGGAACTCTCTGCTTCTAAGGAAAGGTCTTGTCTCTTTTTCCCAACGCACAACGCTGCACCACTGGTTAAGAACCTGTGGAAGATCCTTATAGGAGTGTATCTCTCCCTTGTAGTAATCACAGAACAGAGTCTCTGATGTAGGACGTACACAGTATCTCTCTGTAAGTGGCTCAAGTCCTCCGTGAGTTACCCACGCTACCTCAGGTGCAAATCCTTCTACGTGATCTTTCTCCTTCTGAAGAAGTGACTCAGGAATAAACAAAGGAAGGTAAGCATTCTGAACGCCTGTCTCCTTAAATCTTGCATCAAGGTGCTTCTGAATAAGCTCCCATATTGCATAGCCTGCAGGCTTGATAACCATACATCCCTTGATGTTAGAATAGCTTACAAGGTCTGCCTTAATACATACGTCTGTGTACCATTGTGTGAAATCTTCATCCATTGATGTGATCTCAGAAACAAGTTTCTTGTTGTCTGCCATGATTTCTCCTCTCTCTTTCTTAATATGAAGTGGATACGAGGTTTACTAATGCTAAAAAAATAAGCCTTCGCATCCCTAAAAAACAGGGACCGAAAGCTCGGCGGTACCACCCTATTTAAATCTGCAGAAGCAGATTTCACTTCATTTGTGCCCTTAACGCGGGAAACGCTGTATTTATGCTGTCGCTTTCATACAGGACTCCAAGGCGGGTTCACTGTTTTTTCGTAAGAGCCTCACACCATATGACCCTCTCTCTGAAACGTGATTACAGTTACTATTCCTCTTCATCGTCGATTTATTTATTTCAATCATTCTAGTTTCAAACCCAAAGATTGTCAAGCTATTTTGAACCCAGGGGACGGAGTCAGTGGCTCATAATCTGACAAATCA
>JAFSTR010000098.1 GCA_017445665.1 Butyrivibrio sp.
AATATTTTCAACTAATATCAGAGAACAGGATACTGTGTTCGGAGCTTCAGAGAAACTCAGGAATACCATACAGTTCGCCTATGACAGACATCATCCAAAGCACATGTATGTTGTGGCCAGCTGCGTATCGGCGATTATAGGAGAGGATGCTTACTCCATCGCGGAAGAGATGTCTGAGGAGCTGGGAGTGCCCATCGGCTATGCATCAAGTGAAGGTATCAACTCCAAGATCTGGGCATCGGGATTTGATGCATACTGTCACTCGGTTTCAAAAGCTCTTTTAAAAGAGCCTAAGGAAAAGAAGGATCAGGTCACATATGTTGGTTTCTATCCAAAGGGCCGCGATCATATTGAGTGGATGTTTGAGCGCTTCGGCTTTAAGATGCTCTTTTTAACAGGCGGTTCAAACCTGGATGATTTTGCAAGGGCATCGGAGTCAAAGGCAGTATTCGGACAGTGCGGCGCTCAGTCAAGCTATCTTTGCGGAGCACTGGAGCAGAGATTCGGAGTTAAGTATTTCCAGTCTCATCTTCCCTATGGCGGGATCGGCGTTGAGAGATTTTTAAGGGAATTTGGTGCTTATTTTGGAAAAGAGGATATCGCAGAGGAGATCATCAAAGAGGAGAAGGAAGCTTATGCCTTCAGACTTGCCAAGGTCAGGAAAAAGCTCGCCGGCAAGAAGGTGTTCATCGCACTGGGAGCAAGCTTTGCTTATGAGTACACAAGGATGTGCAAGGAGCTTGGAATGGAAGTTATCCATACCGTTGCATATCACTACGATCCGCATCTGGATAATGAGAGTCCGGATAAAGTTGCGGCAGCTGCCGATGTTTATGAATTGGATGAGGATGTGGCAACCAGCGTAAATGACGGTCAGAACATGGAGACCATGATCACCTTAAAGCACAATAAGCCCGACATTGTAATATCCCGTGCCCACAAGGCAAGCGCCTGGGCTGTAAGAAACGGAATTACAGCGCTGGAGGTAAAAATCGGACTTCCGATGGTCGGATACAGAGGACTTGTCGAGTTTGGTGAGCTGGTAGTCAAGACACTGGCAAACACCAATTTCGAGAGGAAATTTGGAGCCAGATTCAGGCTGCCTTTCACAGAGGCTTACCTTAATTCCGAACCGTTTAGTTTTTTGAAGGAGGCTCAAAATGGCTGAGTGTATTGAACAATCAAGAGTTGCCTGTGCATTGGGAGGAATATATACAGCACTTGCAATAGACGGGGTACTTCCTGTAACACATACAGGCCCGGGATGCCTTGCCCAGGCGTCGGATATCCTGGGAAGGGTAAACGGCGGACAGGCACCTGTTCCCTTTGAGGAATCGGTTGTTCCCTGTACGGACTTCTGCAACACCGACGTAGTATTCGGCGGAGGCGAGCATTTAAGGACAGTTATTGAAAAAACGATCCAGTACTACGATGCAAAGCTCATCATAGCGGTGGATGGCTGCACAGCCGAGATAGTGGGTGACGATATAGAGGAGGTTGCAGAGAGCTTTGAAGGCAGTAGGATCCCTGTTATCAGCGCCAAGCTTCCGGGATTTGTCGGCAACAATCTCTTTGGACACAGTCAGATCTTAAAGTCCATTGTCAACCAGTATCTGGAGCCTACAGGAGAAGTGAATCCGCTTCAGGTCAACGTATTTGGTATTGTTCCTTTCTACGATACCTTCTGGCAGGGAACCCTTGAGAAACTGGAAGAGCTTCTTGAGGCAATAGGGCTTGAACCCAATATCATATACGGTCACGGACACGGGATCGAGAATGTAAAGAAGATCCCGTCCGCCGGTTTTAACCTGGTCCTCTCACCCTGGATCGATCTTGATATTGCAAAGCTTTTGGAGCAGAAGTATAAGACTCCGTACCTTCAGTTCGACAACGTTCCGATAGGACCCACAGAGACAACTAGGTTTATCAGAAAACTCGTGGAATATGCCGGCCTTGATCAGGTAAGAGCCGAGAGTTACATCAAGAAGTCTGAGGACAGATACTATTACTACATCAGCAGACATCAGGCCTTTGTATATGCCTGCAAATATGTACCCAAAGACTTTTACTTTATCGGAAGTGCTGCAGCAGCGGTTTCTGTGACAAGGTTCATGGTAAACGATGTTGGAAGCGTTCCGCTTAGGATCTATATCACAGACAATGTTCCCAAAGAGAGGCAGGAGGATGTAAGAAAATCCCTCTACGATGTGGAACTTGAGGAAAAGGACTATGAGGTGATCTTTACAGAGGATGGAGGTCTTGCGGCGGCAGATCTTCGAAAAGAGCACGAGGACAGATCAGTGGTATTCGGATCCAACTGGGATCTTCTGACAGCAAGATCAATCGGCTCAGCTTTCGTTCCTGTCTGCGCACCTTACGGACAGACACTGATCGGTTCGAAAAACTATTTCGGATACGAGGGCGGAGTAGCTCTTTTCTCTGATTACTACGCAGAGATCGTAACCAATCCACAGGTTGCATTTATTGGATAAAAGCCCGGGAGGAGTAAGGTAATGTCATATTATATCGCAGTAGCTACCAGTGATGGGGAAATCATAGACACACATTTTGGCCATGCATCATCGTTTTTGATCCTCGAGGTTGACGACTTAGGAAACTACGAGGAAATAGAGGACAGAGAGGTAAGACCGGCCTGCGGCGGCGGAGAGTGCCATGCCTGCGCCGGAAGCCTTATGAATGAGATCGCAGAAAGTCTTAAGGATGTTGATTTTGTCCTCTGTGCAAGAAGTGGTCCCCACGCAGAGGAGGCCCTGAGAAGATATGGCATTGCCCTTCTTGATGTAATGATGCCCATATCAAGGGCGGTTCCCAAGATCCATAAGTTCAGACAGCGCTATCGGAGAAATGTTGTGATATGAGGAGAACTACAGTTGAAACTTCGGTTGGAAAGCTTGTTCCGTTTTATGAAATCTCGGACGGAAGACAGAAGAACAGACCCTCCCTCGAGTACTACAAGAGTGGAGCTCTCTACAGTGTTTATCTGCAGGAGCAGACTAAGGTTCACACTCCTGTAGGAGATATGCCGGCTGAGCTGGTGACCTTTTACGAGAGCGGGAATGTGAAAAGAGTCTTTCCTCTGTACGGTCAGTTGTCGGGCTTTTGGACGGAGGAACAGGAATATGAACTGGCAAAGCCCATGACCTTCACTATCCAGGGAAAACAGGTCAGCGTAAAGCCCCTCTGCATCCACTTCTATGAGAGCGGAAGGATCTGCAGCATCACTATCTGGTCAAAAGAGAGAATGACTGTGCATACGCTCTACGGAGATATCACAACAGATCTTGGGATCGAGTTTTATGAAACGGGAGAGATAAGAAGTGTTGAGCCTGTGATCGGCACAAAACTTGTACTTCCAGACAGGGGCGTGGTATACCCTTTTAATTTTTTCAGGCTCCGTATGCACGCTGACAACAATACCTTAAAGTTCGATAAAACGGGGCATCTAACAGAGATTAAGAAAAACTTATAACGTCCTATAAGAACAGTGTCTTTTACATCTCTGTCATTGTAAATCATAATGCAAATAACAAAAACGATGACGGAGATGAAAAACATGGCTAATCTATTTGATTTCAAATTGGTATTTACTCAAATACCGGATCTTCTAAGATACCTTCCGGTTACATTAGAGCTGTCGGTGATTTCCATGCTTATCGGGATTATCCTGGGACTTATCCTGGCGATCATAAAGATCCGAGAGGTTCCCGTCCTTAAGCATTTTGCAACATTCTTTATATCACTGATCAGAGGAACGCCGATACTGGTGCAGCTCTACATTGCATACTTCGGGATCCCGATGTTCTTTAAATGGTTCAATGCAAAGAACGGAACGGACATCAAAGTGGCTGAGGTTTCAGGCTTTGTGTATGCGGTAATCGCGCTGGGTATCAACCAGTCAGCCTACAACGCGGAGTTCATCAGAGCAGCTCTTTTATCTGTAGGAGAGGGGCAGATCGAGGCAGCAAGCGCATTGGGAATGACATACCTTCAGGCACTTCGGAGGATCATCCTTCCCGAGGCTATCACAGTTGCACTTCCATCCCTCGGAAATTCCTTTATCTCAGTAATAAAAGGAACATCACTGGCCTTCACCTGTGCAGTGGTTGAGATGACAGCCCAGGGCAAGATCCTCGGCGGAAGAACATACAGATATTTCGAAGTGTATGTATCTCTTGCCATCATCTACTGGGTGATCACCATCATCATTGAACAGTTGTTAAAGGCAGCAGAGAAGAAGATTGCCATACCGGATCAGGTGGCAAACTACATTCCGGAAGATGAGGTAAAGGCATGATACAGATAGAGGGACTTTCAAAAAGATATCACGACAATGTAGTCCTTGAGGATGTTTCTTTAAACATAGGTGAGGGCGACGTAATAGGAATAATCGGACCTTCGGGAACCGGTAAATCGACACTGCTACGGTGCATCGACCATCTGGAGATCCCGGAGAAGGGCACAATCAACCTTGGGGAAAAGACAATTGACCTGTCCAAAAAGAACAAGAAGGATATTAACGAGATAAGACAGAACACAGGAATGGTCTTCCAGAGATTCAATCTCTTTGAGAAAAAGACAGCTCTGGAAAACGTAATGGAAGGTCTTATCGTAGTAAAGAAAATGTCCAGGGAAGAGGCGAAAAAGATAGCGCTGGAGGAGCTTGCAAAGGTTGGAATGACAGCCTGGGCAAACCACTATCCAAAGCACATGTCCGGCGGACAGCAGCAGAGAGTTGCCATTGCAAGAGCACTTGCCATGAAGCCTAGACTCCTTCTTCTGGACGAGCCCACATCAGCTCTTGATCCTGAACTTGTCGGGGAGGTTCTGGATGTAATAAAAGAGATCGCGAGTAAGGGCTATACGATGCTTCTTGTATCCCACGAGATGAGCTTTGTAAGAAATGTATCAAACAGAGTCATTTTCCTTGATAAGGGACACATCGTGGAAGACGGAACACCTTCAGAAGTCTTTGAGCATCCTAAGAATCAGAGGACAAAAGACTTTTTTGCAAAAATGAATTTAATGAACCAGCCGGACTATATTATTTGATCATCAGATCAGGAGGAGATAGAAAATGGGAAATGCATGCAGCTTAGAGGAACACAGAAAAAAGACACAGGCAGGAGCACCTGTAGACGGATACACAGATGAACTTGCAGCAAAGTTCGCAGAAGAGGTGGGCGTTCCGCCAAGACCAAGCGAGGTTAAGAATGAGATCGATGAGAGAGGCGCCTTTGTAAGACAGCCCAATGCTTTTATTGCTAAGGCAGGAGAGGGAGAAGGCGAGTGGAAGCCCGAAGCAGGAAGATACCAGATTTACTGGATGAAGGGCTGCAACTGGTCAAACAGACCTGTTATTGTAAGAGATATTCTCGGCCTTACAGATGTGATCTATGACATCAGAACTTCTCACAGCGGAGAGTCCAACAGATACGGACACGGCTTTGGTGATCAGGAGGGCTTTAAGGATCCAAGGACCGGAGCGTACTTCCTCTCTGAGTTTTATCAGAGAGCAAATCCTGATTTCAAGGGCAGAGCAACAACTCCTACAATTGTTGATATCAAGGAAAAGAAGGCAGTCAACAACGACTACCACAGAATGACAAACTACCTTGAGGTTAACTTCAGAGCTCTTCAGCCTGAGGATGCACCTGACCTTTACCCTGTTAAGTACAGGGATGTCATCGACGAGTTCAATGACTGGCTCTTCCCTCACGTAAATAACGGACATTACAGAATGGCCTTCTGCCAGTCTGTTGAAGCCTATGATGAGGCTTTCGACGATTTCTACGATTCACTGGATAAGCTGGAGAAGAGACTTTCAGAGAACAGATTTTTGTTCGGTGATTACATCACAGATTCTGACATCAGATTCTTTGTAACCATCGTGAGATGGGATACAAGCTACTTCAGAAACATAGGACCTACAAAGCACAGGATTGCGGATTATCCC
>JAFSTR010000099.1 GCA_017445665.1 Butyrivibrio sp.
CCCACGGTAAAGATAAGCGCCTTCCTCCGCATCAAGGACATACCACATTTCTGTCTTGCCGTGCTGTCCTTCATTGGCTCTGGCATAGGCTTCATCGGGATGAACCTGAATTGAAAGAGGTTTCCTTGCATCTATGAGCTTTATCAGTATCGGAAAGTCTTCCTTGTCCCTGCAGTCGGTGCCCAGACACTCTTTCCCAAGAATATCGATAAGTTCATTGAGAGTCCTGCCCTTATATTCTCCCTCAGCCACGACGGACTTACCATCCTCATGACATGACAGGAGCCAGGCTTCTGCACAGATATCGCCGTCAAAATCTATTCCAAAATCATCCACCAGCTTATGACCACCCCAGAGGTAGTCCTTACAGGCGGGCTTTAATCTATATATTCCCATTAACTATCCTTTTCCTTTCGGTAGATAGTTATTCTATCACAGGTATTCATCATTGACAAATCACAAGAAGAGCCACCGCTTATGCGATGGCTTCCTTCATGCTTTTTACGTACTCTCCGACATACCTTGGAGAGTCTTTTCCGTACTTCTCTATTATCTTGATAATGGCGCTGCCAACGATGGCACCGTCTGAGATGTCTGCCATCTTTTTGGCCTGTTCCGGTTTGGATATTCCAAAACCTATGGCACAGGGAACTTTAGAGCTTGCTCTGATGGCCTTTACAATGCTCTCAAGGTCAGTTTTGATCTCGCTCCTGGTTCCCGTAACTCCGAGACTGGAAACCACGTATATGAAGCCCTCAGCGTCCCTTGCGATCTGAGCGATCCTGTTCTCTGAAGTGGGTGCGATGAGAGATACAAGGTCAACGCCGTACCTGGCACATACCGGATGGAACTCCTCTTTTTCCTCGTAGGGAAGGTCAGGAAGGATGAGGCCGTCGATGCCTATCTCGCTGCAGGTTTTGATAAACTTCTCGGCTCCGTAGGAAAAGACAACGTTGGCATAGGTCATAAACACCATGGGAATAGTAACATCTTTTCTCAGTTCTTTTACCATATCGAAGATCTTATCTGTTGTAACTCCGCCTGTAAGAGCGCGAAGGTTGGCTCCTTGGATCGTAGGTCCTTCTGCTGTCGGATCAGAGAAAGGAATCCCGAGCTCAATAAGATCCGCCCCGTTATCCGCTGCCTCTTTTACCACTTTGATGGTTGTCTCAAGGTCGGGATCACCACAGGTTATGAACGCTATAAATGCTTTTTTGTTTTCAAACGCTTTTGCTATATTACTCATTGATTTCCTCTCCTCTGTATCTTGCAATGGCTGCGCAGTCCTTGTCTCCTCTGCCGGATATGGTTATAACGATTATCTTGTCCTTATCCATAGCAGGTGCTATTTTCATTGCGTGGGCCAGAGCGTGGGATGACTCGATTGCAGGGATTATGCCCTCTGTTCTGGATAGATACTCAAAGGCATTTACCGCCTCATCATCTGTTATCGGAACATACTGTGCTCTTCCGATGTCATGAAGATATGCATGCTCAGGTCCGATTCCCGGATAGTCAAGTCCTGCGGAAATTGAATAAACGGGAGCGATCTGTCCATACTCATCCTGGCAGAAATATGACTTCATACCGTGGAAGATTCCAAGCTTACCTGTAGCGATGGTAGCTGCGGTCTCAAAAGTATCAACGCCTCTTCCGGCAGCTTCACAGCCTATAAGCTGAACGCCCTCATCCTCAATAAAGTTATAGAAGGTACCGATGGCGTTGGAGCCGCCTCCCACACATGCCATAACAACGTCCGGAAGTCTGCCTTCCTTCTTAAGGATCTGCTCCTTGATCTCCTTGGAAATGACAGCCTGAAAGTCCCTTACGATAGTCGGGAAGGGATGTGGTCCCATAACAGAGCCAAGGCAGTAATGTGTATCGCTGATTCTTGAAGTCCACTCCCTCATAGCCTCTGATACTGCATCTTTAAGGGTTGCTGTTCCGCTTGTAACAGGAACCACCTCTGCTCCAAGAAGCTTCATCTTGTAAACATTAAGAGCCTGTCTCTTAGTGTCCTCTTCACCCATGAACACAACGCACTCCATGCCCATGAGAGCCGCTGCTGTAGCTGTCGCAACTCCGTGCTGACCGGCTCCCGTCTCGGCTATGAGCCTTGTCTTGCCCATCTTTTTGGCAAGAAGAGCCTGTCCGAGGACATTGTTGATCTTGTGGGCACCTGTGTGGTTCAGATCCTCTCTCTTAAGATAGATCTTAGCTCCGCCCAGATCTTTGGTCATCTTCTCTGCATAATAGAGTCTTGATGGTCTTCCTGCGTATTCGTTGAACAAAGTCTCAAGCTCTTTGTTGAACTCCGTGTCATTTTTGTAGTGATTGTAGGCCTCTTCAAGCTCTATAACTGCATTCATCAGTGTCTCCGGTATGTACTGTCCACCGTGAATTCCAAATCTTCCATTCTGATTACTCATAATATTTCTCCCATAAACTGTCTCATCTTGTCAGGGTCTTTTACCCCGTCTGTTTCTATTCCCGAGCTCACATCAACCGCATAGGGACTTAGCTTATCGATCGCCTCGGCCACATTTTCGGCCCCAAGGCCTCCGGCCAGAAAGAAGGGCTTATCAAACTCCGCTTCCCTTATAAGCTCCCAGTTAAAGGTCTGTCCCGTACCCTTTCCCGAATCGAGAAGAAGGTAATCTGCGCTGCTGTTTCCGGCTCTTTCAAGGTCCTCTTTGCTTTTAATAACAAATGCTTTGATAACACATGCTCCCTCCGCAAGGGATCTGAGTTTCGAAATATACTCCTCATCCTCATGTCCGTGAAGCTGCGCTATATCAATGATCCCATCTGTTAAAAGAGCTGCAACCCTGCCGGGGTCTTCGTCGACGAAAACTCCAACCTTTTTAATATCCGGCAAAAGAGCTCTTCCAAGTTCCTTAGCTTCCTGCTCCGAAACATTCCGGCTGCTCTTTTCCCAAAACACAAAGCCTGCATAGTCAGGCCTTAGCTCATTGGCTGCAAAGATGTCTTCTATTCTTTTCAGTCCGCAAAATTTAACCCTGGTTTTTTTCACAAAAGACTCTTAAGCTCCTTTAATTTTATGCTCTTGTCTGCTGCTCTCATGAGTGTTTCACCCACAAGAACCGCATCAGCTCCCATGTTCTTTATCGCTTTGACATCCTCAGGCCCCTTAACTCCTGACTCTGACACGAATAAAATATCATTCGGTATCAGTGCTCGCAGCCTTTTGCTGTTTTCGGTATCCACCGAGAAATCCTTGAGGTTTCTGTTGTTTACACCAATGATCCTGGCGCCTGAGTTTATCGCCTTTTTAACCTCTTCTTCATCGTGTGCTTCAACCAACGCTGACAGCCCAAGTCCGTCACAGATATTTATATATCTCTTTATCTCCTCTTCAGAGAGTATCGCACATATTAGAAGAACCGCCGATGCGCCTAAAACAGCAGCCTCATGGATCATATACTCGTCTACAACAAAGTCTTTTCTAAGACAGGGAATATTCACAACAGAGCTTATCTCTGAGAGGTACTCATCTCTTCCGAGAAACCACTTCGGCTCTGTAAGCACCGATATGGCATCTGCTCCTACCTTCTCATAATCCATGGCAATATCAAGATAAGGGAACTGCTCGGCAATTATGCCTTTTGACGGAGAAGCTTTCTTGCATTCGCAGATAAAAGACAGCCCGTCCTTCCTTAAAGCCTCTTCAAATGCAAAGCCCTTTTGGGGAAACATTGCAGCTTCAAATCTGATGGCTTCGATGCTCTTTATTTCTTTTTGTTTTTCAACTCTTGATCGTGCGTAGCTCGCAATTTCATCCAGAATTGTCATCTGTTGCTAACCTCAATTATCTTCTCAAGTGTCTCAGTAGCTTTTCCTGAATTTATCAGTTTCTCTGCAAGCTCAACTCCTGCCTTAAAGGACTCAGCCTTTCCGGCTATGTAAAGAGAAGCTCCTGCGTTTAATAATACGGCGTTTGCCTTAGGTCCCTTGGCACCTGCAAGGATATCTCTTGTTATCTTTGCGTTCTCCTCGGGAGTTCCGCCAACAAGCTCTTCCTTACTGCAGCGCTCAAAGCCGAAATCCTCAGGCTTTATAATATATGTCTTGTACCATCCGTCCTTGATCTCGCAGACCTTGGTCTCGCAACTCATTGAGATCTCATCGAGCTTGTCCATTCCGTAGACAACCATTCCTCTATTGACTCCGAGGCTTACAAGAACCTGTGCCAGTGGCTCAACCAGGTATTCGTCGTATACGCCGAGCAGCTGCATCTTGGGAGATCCGGGATTTGTAAGAGGTCCGAGGATATTGAACACTGTCCTGAATCCCAGCTCTTTTCTGATGGCTCCTACATACTTCATTGATGAATGGTACTTCTGAGCGAAGAAGAAACACATTCCGGCCTCATTCAAAAGTTCAACGCACTTATCAGGATCCTGCTGGATGTTAACTCCGAGAGCCTCCAGGCAATCAGCTGTTCCGCATTTACTTGAAGCTGCCCTGTTTCCGTGCTTGGCAACCTTTACCCCGCCGGCTGCTGCAACAATGGCTGATGTTGTTGAAATATTAAAGCTGTGGGCGTTGTCTCCGCCTGTTCCCACGATCTCAAATACATCCATTCCCGTATCAACCCTGGTTGCGTGATCTCTCATGGCTGCTGCACAGCCTGCGATCTCATCTGTGGTCTCTGCTCTTGCGCTCTTTGTGGAAAGAGCTGCCAGAAATGCAGCGTTCTGAGTCTGGCTGGTCTCTCCACTCATGATCTCATTCATTACCTGATAGGCTTCATCATAGGTGAGATCTTCCTTGTTTACGATTTTTACGATTGCTTCTTTGATCATTTACTCTTCCTCCTGTCGGCCTGTCAGGAACTTTTGGGTAAAAAGAAAGTCCCTGACAGAAAACTATTGTTTCTGTCAAGGACGAATATACTTAATCCGCGGTGCCACCTTGATTTCTCGGTCTATGCCAAGCGCTTTGAAGGATACTAACATATCCCCGGCAACTGACGTATGCCTTCACGTCGCAGAATACTAAGCAGGATTCACTTTTCACTGCGCCCTCTGTGGTCCATTTGATGACTTGTTTCCTACCCGTTCTCAGCACTCCGGGCTCTCTGTGCGGTCATGATCACCTTTATCTCCACTTCATCGGTTTGAAGTATTAAATTATGGAAATAATAACACCGGGCAAAAGAGATGTCAATTACTTTTTTTACATTCTCATGGCAACTTCATAAGCACGCCATATTACTGACCTTAAGTTTCCTACCTGTTTGCAGTCTCCGACGAAATCCATGTTGCTGGTCCTGTCGTTGTCGCTGACCACAGGGTTAGGGATATAACCTGCGGAGCTGATTACAGAATCGCACTCGATCTTTATCTCTTTTCCCTCTTTATCTGTGCAGATTATGGCTCCATCCAGTACTTCCTTGAGTTTGGTCTCAAGATAAACAGGAACTTTGTGAAGCTCAAACCACTCTCTTAAGTATGAGCTGTTGGCAAGGCATACTCCCTTCTGGGATACCAGATCATCCTTCATCTCAACGATGATCGGCTGTTTTCCCCACAGTGCAAGCTCGTATGCTATCTCGCTTCCTGTAAGTCCGCCGCCGATAACCGCAACCTTCTCTCCAACATCTTTTCCGAGCAGGAAGTCACAGGCCTCGATCATCTTCTCATGGCCGGGAACATTCTTAAGGATCCTCGGCTTTGAACCGGTTGCAATGATGATATCGCTCTTTCTGCCAAATTTCCTCGGATCATCGATCTCAGTGTTTAAGTGAACCTCAATCCCGAGTATCTCCATCTGTCTTCTGTACCATCTGAGGAGGTCACGAAGTTTCCCCTTATAGGACTCTGAACTGGCTGCAATAAAGGTTCCTCCAAGAACGCTTCCCTTCTCGTAAATAACGGGATTATGTCCTCTTAGCTTAAGAACTCTTGCAGCCTCCATTCCTCCGATACCGCCGCCGACGATATGGATGGTCTTGGGGTGCTTGGCAGGACTTATGAAATGCTTCTCAGTCTGCATTGTCTCTGCATTTACAGCACACCTTGCAAGGTGAAGTGAGTCAGAGAGGTCCTGATCGTTGGGAACTCCCTTGTAGTGACACATGTTAAAGCATCCGTTGTGGCAGAGTATACATGGTCTTATGTCATCTTCCCTGTCATTCATGAGTTTGGTAACCCACTCTGTATCAGCCAGGAACGGCCTTGCAAATCCGGCGCCGTCAAGTTTTCCTTCTGCCACGTAATCTGCAGCGACTCTTGGGTCGAGACGCCCTGCGCAGACTACAGGAATATCGATATATTTTCTGAGGTTAACAACATCTTCGAGATTACAGTTCTCAGGCATGTAGATAGGAGGATGGGCCCAATACCACGCATCGTAGGTTCCGTTGTCGCAGTTGAGCATGTCATAGCCGGCATCCTGAAGGTATTTGGCTGCCTTTTTGGACTCCTCAAAATCTCTTCCGACTTCTGTATAGTCCTCTCCCGGAAGCGCACCCTTTCGCATTCCCTTGGTCTTTGAAATAACGCTGTATCTCAGAGAAACAGGGAAATCCGCTCCGCACTGCTTTTTGATCTCCTGAACTATCTCTACGGCAAAGCGGTATCTGTTCTCAAATGATCCGCCATACTCATCCGTTCTCTTGTTGACATAGGGAAGTGTAAACTGATCAAGAAGATATCCCTCATGAACAGCATGTACTTCAACACCGTCAACTCCCGCTTCCTTTAAGAGCTTCGCACTCTTTCCGAAGGCAACGACAAACTCTTTTATCTCCTCTTTAGTCATCTGCCTTGAAGGGAGCTTATCTGACCATCTGTTGGGAGAAGGGCTTGCGGAAGCAGTGATCTTATCAAGGTCCATAAAGGGCTTGGACAGCACTCTCAGTGCCGGATTGTTATAGAGCTTCTCCATCATGCTGCTTACGGTAAAAGACCTGCCGAATCCCGCTGTAAGCTGGACAAAGAGCTTGGCTCCCGTCTTGTGGAACTGTGGCATCCACTTGGCCAAATCCTGATACATCTGCTTATTCGTATAAAGCCACTGTCCAAACATCGGGTTGTACACAGGCTGACAGCCCGGGAGCACCAGACCTGCATTATTCTCAGCTACCTTGAGAATGAATTTTGCACCCTCTCTGTCAAAGTGGTTTTTTTCCATCCATCCGAAAAGATCTGTTCCTCCCATTGATGTGAGGACTATCCTGTTTTTTATTTCGCAGTTGCCTATCTTCCAGGGTGTAAACAGGGGTTTTAATCTCTCTTCCATTATGCCTTATCTCCCTTAAAGTATTCTTTTATCTCTTCAAGCTTTTGTTCTCCGGCTGCTCGTCCGAGCTGATATACTCTTTCAAGTTCGCCCGGATCTTTCTCCACGGGGCTAATATTTAAAGGCTCCCGGGGTCTTATAACAAGTACCTCTTTGTTTTTCTCTTTATCCCTTATATATCTCTTTTCCTCATTGTACATCAAATGGCGCTTGTCCATGCACTCTATCATATTGGGATACTTGCGAAGCATCACTTTTACCAGCGGCATGAACTTCTGATGGCCCTTAATGTAGTCTCCCGGCTGAGTCTCAATGACCAGGATCCTGTCATATCCCTTCTCTTCCATGAACTTCAAGGGGATGGAATCCGATGGTCCTCCGTCCAGGTACAGTCCGCCATCGATCTGTACAGGCCTTGATACAAGAGGCATGGAAGCCGATGCCTGTATCCACTTAAGGTCGTATTTCTCCCCGTCCACGCATTTGTGGTATGCCGGTTTACCTGTGTTTATATCCGTTGCCACACAGTAAAACTCCATGGGGTTTTCTTTAAAAGTCTTTATGGCCCATACATCAAGCCTGTAGGGAAGCTCATCGTAGCAAAACGGAACGTTGTAGATATCTCCTGTAAAAAGAAGTGATCTGATGCTGTGATATCTCTTATCACCGCAGTATTTCTTGTTGTACCTTACAGCTCTTCCTATCTGCTTTGATTTATAATTTATTCCGAAGGTGGCTCCGGCTGAAACGCCCACAGCACCGTCAAAATCAATACCATTCTCCATCAGGACGTCGATAACTCCGCAGGTAAACATCCCGCGCATTGCGCCGCCCTCCATAACAAGTCCCTTTTTCATCTCTCCTGTATCCTCTCAATGCGTTACATATAATTATATTACAAAAGACAATAAAAAAGCGAGTCCACATGTGGGCTCGCCTAAATTTTTCCTTTATGCTACACTGCGTGAAATTGTTCTCGCGATGTACTTCTTACATATATATGAAATCGGTTCAACAAATCTGTTCAGCACGATCGCTGCTCTCATGATACTCAGCTCATGATTGTCATAGGACATATGACCGTTCTCAAGCTTGTAGATGATCTTTTGAACACGTTTGTCATCAGTCCTACCGATACCACTGGTTTCCAGATCACTAAGATATTTTACAAGTTTGCTGCGCTGTCTCTTATTCATCATAACAGCGAATGTTCTGGGGTTGTTCTCTTGAAGTCTGAATAGGTCTGTTGTAAGCATCGATAAGTCCTCCTCGTAATCTCGAGGAATATTATCATATATTTTTGTGAACAAAGTGTGAAAAAAGCACTCAAAAACAAAAAATAATATATGATATCGAAACTTTTTTACAGATCTTCGGACATAGCCTGATTACTTACCGTAGTATAGGTAATTATCATGTCATCATAGTCGCCGGCTCTTGTTCCAATCACCTGTGAATTGGTGCTTCCGCCGTGGAATGTCACGCCTGCGTCAGCGATATTTACCGTGTCAAAAGCAACTGCTCTGCCGTTCTTGATGAAGACGCTTCTGACACCTACGCTCTGGATATCAAATTCCGAGTAATTGGTTGCAATGACTTCAACGCAGTCGCCGATGTCCCTGGTATCAAGTGCAACTGATGTGTAAGCGCATCTGTTGGTGGGATTTACTGAGTATGCGTATTCATATCCTTTGGCATTGGCGATCTCGGTATTTAAGAACTGGCCATAGAGGATAAACTGCTGATCTTTCTTAACAGCATCTGAATAATCATTCACTCTTTTGATAACATTTCCCGAGCCGTCCTTTGCAACAAAATCGGCACTG
This sequence comes from Butyrivibrio sp., assembly GCA_017445665.1. Lineage (GTDB taxonomy): Bacteria > Bacillota > Clostridia > Lachnospirales > Lachnospiraceae > Butyrivibrio. Next base: position 9,093 of record JAFSTR010000099.1, read on the forward strand.
ATGGAAATGTCTGATCCTGTGTTGTTGGTAGCAAGAACAACATAGTAAGTGCACCATCCGATACTGTCAGGAATCAGATATTCACTGTCGATAGTGATACCGCCCTGGTTTTCTGAGGCAGCGTATACAGTTTCTGCGGGGAATAGTGAAGAGGTTCGACTACATAAAAGGATTGCCAACATTCCAAGTGTTAACATGCATGCGAAAATCCTTTTCTTCATAGCCTTTTCCTCCAAAAAGTGAATTATTACTCACAAAGAATTTGTGGTGATACTATTATCGCAAAAAAATTTATCTTTGCCACAACCTCAAGCGTTATTTAATTCTCTTTTTAGAAAGGTCCGATTCTCTTTAGAAACTATTTGTATACCACGAAGTATCCGCCAAAATCATCCACGTTGTAGGCGCTTAAATCCCCGAAAAGTTCAAGCTCGCTGCTTGATACAACAAAGATATCCGAGGCGTATTTTTCATCCGTCACATTATCCGGAAGTTCGAAAACAAAGTTGCCAAAGGACCTTGCGATCCTGAACTCCGCATAAGGGTCCTTGTACTCCACAGTCGTATAGAATTTATGCGGATCGTAGTTCGTGTAATAAAGTGCCAGCATAAACGGAGAAGACAGTCCCTCGTAGGTTGAACGGATCATCCTGGTATCCCCTGAGACCTCATAAGCCCTTGAAACAGCGTCTCCGTATCCCGGCATATAAATGCTCAGGGCATAGTGGCTGTAATCCTCGAAGTAGTCTTTGGTAAAAGACAAAGCTCCTATCAGCAAAAGACCTGCAATTGCCACGAAGAGCATCCTTGCATGCTCAAGTATAAATCCCGCTCCTATCACAAAGAAGAAAATAAAGGGAATAAACATCATGACAAGTCTGTTAATATCGGGAAGTATTACAATGTCCAGCACAACAGAACCAATAACTGCAGATAGGAACAGCATAAGTCCCATTCTGTACTCACAGCTCAGATGTCCCTTTTTATCTTTTCCCGTGACAACATGTTTGATACAGATCAAAAGACCTATGAAAGTAATGGGGAAAGTGAACTCATAAAGGGATGCATAACCCGGATAGTAATGGGCAATGGTATGATGCTCATCCCCGATAGTGACTGCAAGAAGCATTGACTTTAAGTTGCCGATGGCATTGCTCCAAAATGAGCTGTCCAGGGCAATGAATGCCTCTCCTGTCCTTGCTGCCGTGAATTTGTTAAAGGCAAAATGCTCTGTAACGATCTCCGGAAGTCCCAGATAATTGATGGCATAAAAGATCAGCAGCGGAAGGAACACAACGATAAAGATAACAAAGGCCGATATCACATTCTTCCATGTAAGAGTCCTGATCTTAAGGCCATATGCGCACATGACCAAAAGAAGTATGGGAACTACAATTGTCGCTGCGCCGTAGCTGTACATGCAGATTGCAAAGGCAGCTGAACTCAGGCAGTAGAAAAAGCCGCTCTTTTTCCTGACTCCCAGCATAAAGAGCCAGAAGGCAAGCATCAGGTTAAAGGGCATGATGTTGCAGTCAAGACTCCATCTCGAGAGAATGACATGCCACGGGCAGACAGAAAGAAACCCTGCGCCAAGAAGAGCTATCTCATTCCTGAACTTTCTGCCCTCAAGAGTGATCCTTATAATGGCGTAGAAAAGAGCTACCGTAAGAATTCCGCAAACAGCAGGGATCATCCTCAGGTTCCTGATGGACGGTCCAAATAAAGAGACAGAGATCACATTAAGGTATATGAGAAGCGGACTTCCTCCACCGCATCCCCAGGTGATCGGATAGATGGGCCAGTGATAGCCGTTTCTGTCAATTCCATAGGTTGCCAGTGTGTAGGCATCATAGCCGATGGACGCCTCGTCCTGCTGAAGTCCAAGGGGGATCTCACCCAGCTTATACAGTCGTATCACTGAGGCTATTATCATGATAAGCAAAAAGAGAATTCCCGTTACCCCATCTCCAAGGCCCTTCTTATCGTTCTTTTTGCCCCTCAGATACAAAAATACAGCTGCCACACCCATAAGGATGTAAGCAGCTGTAGCTATATAGTTGTAATAATCGATTAGTCGCATTATTGTACTTCCCTTTTATCTGGCATGCATGGCAGCGTTCCAGTCAGTAATGCCCATATATGATGCAGCCCTGTTTATGTAGGCTCCGGCATTTGAACCGTTCATCTGCTGGAAGAACTCCCAGGCAAGCTTTCTTGAGCCGTCTGTTCTTGTAAGACCTACGGAAAGTCCCTGTGCCATCTCAGCCGGATAGTCGGTCTGTCTGTTAAAGGTGATCAGCTTGATGTACTGATTGGTCATACATCTCTGATAAGCATAAACAATAGCAGCAGCCTGAGCTTCCTCGCCCTGTGATGAAGTATATCCGACCTCGGTCAAAAGAATCGGTCTCACACCACCCTTGGTATTTCTGAAGGCCGGCTGACACATATAATCTGTCAGCTGCTCTATATTTTCCATCGAAATGTAGGGAGTGTCAATACTGTGGGTGATCATAGCCGGGTTCTTGGGAGTCCAGAAGCTGGTCCAGTTCATCGGATAATTATACGGATGCTCCGCAAGACACCAGTCAATATTGCCCTGCGCCGTTATGCAGGCATTGATGGCATCCAGCATACTTCTTGCTGAATAATATGAGCCGTTGTGGATCTTGGTCCAGTTCTGATCAAGGCTGATACACACATAGGCATTGGCGTTTCTGCTCTTAATGGCATTGTAGCATACTCTGACTGAATCAGCGTAGAGCTGTGCATAAGTCATCTGATCGGCAACGCCTGAGTAATTCCAGGCATTCTTGGCATTGACCTCATTGGCGATAACCCAGTTGTCAACCTGACCGCAGCCGTTTTTACCGTTATATCTGCTGGCAAGGAAAGATACTACCGCCTCAAGATACTCAAGACCGTTGTCCTCTGAGGTGTTCATGAGATAATAAGGACATCTGCCGATACCGCCTCTTGCGGTCGGTGATATCATGAATTCCTCTCCTCTGGAGTAAGGATTAAGAAGTACCATTGTAAGGCCGATACCCTGGCTTGTAGTAGTCCTTACACAGTGATCGTACTGACTCATGTATGAAGAATCGAAATAATATGTCTTGCCGTTATAACCGTACTGAATACCGCGGTTTCCACCGATGACGTCAGTTAAGTTTATGTTGTAGGCACCCTGCTGAACACCGAGCTGAACCACCTCTGTGTTTCCGTTGCCGATCTTGGCTCCGTCGAGGATGATACCTTTTTTGCCGTTGTTCTTTCTGGCCTGGCTTCCACCGCCTGCAAGAGCCTCGGGATTGGTGATATACTTGGCTCCTGCTACAGACACAAAAGCTCCGCCCTGCTTAACCGCTACCTGGAACTTGTCGTAGAGTCTGCAGTTGGTAGTCTGGTAGCCAAGAGGAACAGAAAAAACAGCACTGCCGGAAATCGGAAGTGAAGCTATCGGTGCCCCTTGTGGTGCTCCCTGATATGGTTTTTCTGCGAATAGATAAAACGTGCCGTCGTCACTTGACGGAAGATCCGATGCAGAAACATTTACAACAACGTTCTCACCGGAGATAGAAACAGAATTAATAGTAACTGCACCCGTTCCTGCAGCTTCTGCCTTTACAGGCATAGAAGAAAAGACACTTAGTGCAATAGCAGCTGTTGCAACTGCCATGGAAAGTGATGAAAAGAATCTCTTTATCATGTATTGTAGCCCCTCATTTCGAAAATCAGATTTACCGCATAATGCAGTAATTTAATGATACCGAAAAATCACTCAAATATCAATAATCCACCTTCATCATGCATAGACCCTGCGGAGGTGCTGTTGGGCCGGACTTTTGACGGTCACAGGCATTTAAGATACCTTCCATCTCCTCGGGCTTGATATTCCCGAAGCCAACCTCTAAAAGGGTTCCTGTAAGGATCCTTACCATGTTCTGCAAAAATCCGTTGCCATGAAAGTAGAACCTGATGTAGTTTCCACTCTCTTCGATGTTTATGGTATCCACGCATCTTACCGTGGATTTCTTCATTTTGGTATTACCGCAAAAACTCTTAAAATCATGAGTTCCCACAAGATATGCAGCAGCCTTTCTCATAGCTTCCGCATCAGGCTTCCTGTCAAGTACAGTCACATACTTTCTGTCAAAGACAGGCTTACTTGCGCCATACCAGCAGGTATATCTGTAGGTCTTGCCTATGGCGTTGTACCTGGCATGAAATCTGTCCGAGCAGGCCCTGACCTCATTAACGCTGATATCTTCAGGGAGATACTCATTCATGTATCTCTGTATCTCCTCTTCTGTCATATCAGTGTCAAGGACTGCGTTCGCCGTCATTGCCCTTGCATGAACACCGGCGTCGGTTCTGCCGGCGCCGATGATATTAACGGGATTGTCAGCGGGAGCATCAGTCATCCTGGAAAGCACTGATTCAAGCTTACCCTGGATCGTCATGTCTTTTCCCGGCTGTCTCTCCCAACCATAGTATCTGGTCCCATCATAACTTATGATAAATTTGTAATTGCGTTTCATAATGCAACCTCGATCTGCGATTTATTATCTGATTGCAATTTTAACACAAACACTGACTGCCTTGCCATCTCTGATAGAGGCTGCATCATCTCCCGATACTGTGCTTCCTGCAAAGGTCTTTACATCTCCGTTTGCATACTCGACAGTGATCTCACTGATCTCGTAATGTCCGGGAATAACATCGCTCTTTGCATCAATCTCATAAGTGATATTTGTATCTGCTAAAAGAGTGCTCTCTACAGTGTACTTACCAGCCTCATCCTTAATAAGATACTCAGGAATTGCAGGAGCAGGCGCAAATATCAGCTTATCGTCCTCGCATCTGAAGATGTTCTTACCAAAGAACATGAGCTTCCACATGCTGATGAACTCTATGGTTGAGCCTGAAAGTCTTGCAACAAAGCCTTTTCCGTGGATAGCCTTGTTGGGGTTCATGCTGCTGGCAATAAAGGAAGAATTCTCAAGTGTACTTCTTCCGTAAACTTCCTTGTCAAGGAAAGGAATAGCCTGGTTCTTAAAGTCCTCAAAGAACTCGCTGTAGAGTCCGCTTCTTAAGAGCTCAAGCAG
>JAFSTR010000013.1 GCA_017445665.1 Butyrivibrio sp.
AATCATGCAATTCCAAATCCAAGTATGGTAAATTTCTTGCTCTCATGACTTGGTTTCATGTGGATTTCCAAGTACCTGACACTGCTTTCGCCCTCGTTTAGAAGAACAACAGCATTGCAATGAGTCCATCCGTTTATGTGGGGATCTGCTTCTCTGATCAGTTTGCCATCAATGAAAATTTCTGCTGTTCCGTGGCTTGCAGAAGCGGAATCCTTGAATATCAAAAGAAGTTTTTTGCAGGTCAGTGTCATCTTAAACGGAGCATCTCCACTTTCGTGGCACCAGTTGTGCGGAAACTCAGGAGTCATCTCAATAGCCTTGTCCATTTCCACGGCCTGGAGGTCTTCATCTGTTTCGGTAAAAGAGCCTTCGTCTACCTCTGAGATTTTGTATTTGTCTTTAATTTTTTCCAGTTCCTTTTTATCCAGAAGTTCAATATTCTCAAAGTCAGCCCCGATCACCGGTGCAGTTTCTGCCACATCAGGCTCTTTTTTCAAAGAATCATCTGAGGCATTTACAACATCTATAAGGTTCGACAGACAGTCTGCCATGACCTGGTGTCCAAGGTTGCTTGGATGATAAACATCATAGAAGTACTGATTCCTGGAGATCACGCGCCCCTCGGAAGGAAGCAGAGGAAACTGTGGACATACAGCATCAAGGACACTTACCATCGGCAGATCATAGTTCCTTCCAACAGGAGACAATCTGTCCTGAAGATTCCAGTCGTTTGAGAACACGGCGAACAAAAGAACTACCGCGGGCTTCCAGGGAAGGGCAAGAGCTTTTCTTACAAGGCTCTCGTAGCAAACGCCCTGAGTTTCGTCACCTTCGTCGTTTACTGCAAACTCGATTACAACAAGGTCGGGTTCTTCGGCGCCGTCTCTTAGTACATCCCTTTCAAACCTGATCATACCAAGCTCAGACGGAGTTCCGCCAACACCTGCTTTGACAAAGGTACACTCTCCGCCCTTCATATATCTTTTTACAAAGTCTTCATAAAAGACTCTCGCATAGCACTTCTCGTTGATAGGTATAGCACCGGCTCCCTGTGTTATTGAACCTCCGATAAAAGAAATTGTCACATCTTCACCGGCAGCAGCCTTATCAAGAACTTTGCGAAGCCTCTCTGTGTTACCGGTTTGTACAAGGCTCCTTGATATCATCTGCCTGTAACCTTCAGAAGCAAAGTCAACAGCTATATCTTCAGGCTGCTCGGGTGCTTCAAAGCCGTCGTTAAGATAGAATCTTACGTCTGTAGTTGCAGCAATTCCTGGAGTATCAAAAAGAAACCTTATCTGACCAAGTTCTCTGTCGCCATCTTTCCAGTCCACACTGTCGAGGTCAATAACAGTCTCCATGCCATCCATTAAAATCTCGGCTTCGATGTTTGTGGTCTCATCACCCGGATTTACAGGATACATCTCAGCCACAAACTTAACCTTTCGGTCTGTTTCCTTGTAGGATACACTAACGCCGATTGAATGGACCATCTTCTGAATGCCGACTCTTGTAGTAAGGTTCTCTATCATCTTATCATCGGTAACATTGCCCGTGAGCCTTGCTGCGTCGGTCAGTCTTCCCATGTCCAGGTACAAAAAGTGAGCAAGACTTCCGTCGGGCTGCGGCGCTCCGAATATTTCTTTGTCCTTCATAATGTAGAAGAAAGGACGTTTCGCGGTTGGATCTTTAGGAGCCACAGGGCCCCTGTTCATGCTATCTGCCATAATTTCCCCCATGCATCACAAATCAGATTTTGTGTAGAGATCATTCTACAAACTTCCAGGAATAGAATTCATAGCCTTCTCCGTCAAATACAAAGTAAAGATCATGAATTCCAAATGCCTGGGTATCAAGCCTGTTGGATATCTTCAGCATTTCCTCCGTGGTACCGACTCCTCTTACAGGCTCCATGCTTATCTCTATTTCCTCGAGAGGTTTTGACTCGGGTGAATCGAGGCATACAAGGATCCTGCCCTTTATCTTATCGCCTGTTCTTCCGTCAGCTCTTTTTACCTTAACTTCCACGAGCCTTGCGGGTTCTGCCCCGAAATCGACACCACTTATCTGCACCCAGCTTCCCGGCTTGATGCTTGTAACGATCATGTCTCCTGAACCATATTTAACAGCCTCTTCGCCAAACTGCTTTGTTGCTATACCTGCTGCATTTGACATTGTGACAGCCTTTGTTTCAGCGTAAGGATCAAGGCATTTAAGCTGCTTAACGCCTTCTCTTGTAGCTTCGCTTGCAGATGGCTGATTATTTTTATTGAGATTTAGCTTATCGATGCCGGTGCTGCGATAGCCTTTGAGTATTCCCATGCTGTCTTCCAGGATCCTTGAGTGGTAGGTTATGTAATACTCGCCGCCGAACTTGAACATGCAGTGGTGGTTGTTTCCGCCAAGTCCGAAGAAGTGCTCGGGATTTTTGAGTACCGGATTGCACATTTCAAATGGGCCCATGGGATCATCTGAAACCATGGTAACGATCTCGCCCTGTTCAAAACCTTTCTCTTTCTCTGCCTCAGGTGACATGGAGAAGTTGGAACAGTAGGAATAGTAATATTTTCCGTCGATCTTATTTATGCCGGAATCCTCAAAGAGATAGGATACATTTTCAATGGGTTTTGGATCTCCAACGATAGAGATCATGTCTTTTCCCAGTTTGGCAACCCTTGCCGTTCCCGGATCTGATGCCTTGTCCTCTGAAGGAACTCCGCCTCCGAAATAGATGTAGCTCTCGCCGTCATCATCCTGAAGAACTGCGGGATCAAAGAGCCATGTAACCTCTGCACAGGTAGGTGTGTCTCTTGAGATGAGTGCCTTGCCGATAGGGTCGGTAAATGGCCCGACAGGGCTGTCGGCGGTAAGTACTGCGATCCCGTTCCCGCTGTTTGCGAAGTATAAAAAGAACTTGTCCTTGCCGTCAATTGTCTTCCAGGCTGCAGCCGGAGCCCAGGAGTTTCCGCCCCATTTTGCCTGACCGTTTGGACCTGCTGCATAGACAGTTCCGTGATCTGTCCAGTTTACAAGATCGTCGGAAGATATAACGCTGATCTTGTCAATCTTGCTGTAGGTGTTCTCCTGGATCTCGCCGATGTCATTCATCTCGGGGTAATCCAGAGTCATGTAAATATATATTCTTCCCTTGTACTCCAGCGCATAGGGGTCTGCTCCGAATCTCTGCACCATTACAGGGTTATGGTCTGTAAGCGGTTTATAGCTGCTTAGGATCTTGATATCGCTCATCCTTATAATCCTCCAAATTTTAAAGTTCATGCTATAGAAAAATATACAACGGAATCGGGTAAAGTTTCTTTTCATAAATTGCTAATTTATTGCCATTATTTGATTGGAAGATAGACTCCGACAAGAATAAATTAAAATTATCGGACTATATAATTCAGGGAAAACAAGGGGAATTATCATGCTTAGAGAAACAGTAACAGAAAACGGAAAAGTTAGGGGACTTCCCGGAAATGACCCGCGCATAACGGTCTTTAAGGGCATTCCTTTTGCAGCACCACCAATCGGAGAAAACAGATGGAGAGCGCCACAGCCATGCAGTGACTGGGAAGGCACATTAAATGCTTTTGAATTCGGACCCATCTCCATGCAGGATACACCGGGCATCGGAGACATTGTCTACAACCGTGAATGGCACGTGGATCCGGAGATTCCGTGCGGCGAGGACTGTCTCTACCTCAACATCTGGACACCGGCCAAAAAAGCAGATGAGAAGCTTCCGGTCCTTGTGTGGATCTATGGAGGCGGCTTCCAGTGGGGATATACGGCTGAGATGGAATTTAACGGAGAGCCTCTGGCTGAGCGCGGTGTAATTGTCGTTAGCATAGCCTATCGTCTGGGATGCTTTGGTTTTATGGCTCATCCTGAGATAACCGGTGAAGCACCGGATGCACCTGCGAACTTCGGGCTTCTTGACCAGAAGGCAGGACTTGACTGGGTTAAAAGAAATATCGCCTCCTTCGGCGGAGATCCGGATCGCGTCACCATCGGCGGCCAGTCGGCAGGCGGCGCCAGCGTTCAGCATCAGCTGGGATGTGAGGATAACAGGGACATAATAAAGGCCGCTGCTATATTCAGCGGGATCATAAGGCTTGAGAATTCAGATGCGGACATCTTCCATCCGCTTAACCTTAAACAGGCAGAGGATCTGGGAAAAGAGTTTTTTGAAAGCCTTGGAGTAAAAGACCTCGAGCAGGCCAGGAGCCTTTCGTCAAGACAGCTCCTAGATGGCTATAACAAATTTTCTGAAAGCCACAGAAAAATGTTCCCGATAATCGACGGTGCCTTTTGCAAAAACGATCCCACAGAAAATCTCATGTCCGGAAAGGGACTTGATGTCCCGATCGTTTCCGGAAACACTACGGATGAGTTTTCGGAGGGTGGCGTAAACATGGTGGAGCGCTCTGTTAAGCACGTCTTCTTAAATGCAGAGAAGAACTGTCCTGACAGGAAGTTTTACTACTACAGATTTGATCCGGATATTCCGGGAGACGGTCACAAGGGAGATTCCTATCCCGGAACCTTCCACTCCGTTGATCTGTGGTTCTTCTTTGATACGCTACATATGTGCCACAGGCCCTATGCCGGAAGGCATTTCGACCTGGCCGGGCAGATGTGCGACTACTTTGCAAACTTTATTAAGACAGGTGATCCCAATGGATGCGGCAAGGATGGGACACTTCTTCCGAAGTGGGAGACCTATACAGATGCGGTTCGCAATGAGATGGAATTCCTTGGCCGCGGTGCATCTCCAAAGCAGGAGGGAGGCATAAGACAGGGCAGCAGGAAGCAGGCAGTTAATCCCTATCTGCCGTCCTGGGAGTACATACCGGACGGAGAGCCTTATGTGTTCGGAGACAGGGTCTATGTTTACGGTTCCCATGATCTTTGCAGAGGCGAGACCTTCTGCCTCGGGGATTATGTATGCTGGTCAGCTCCTGTAGATGACCTCGGAAACTGGCACTACGAGGGAGTGATCTATCCGAAGATATCTGATCCTCTGAATCCCGACGGACACCAGTGCCTGTATGCACCTGATATTACCGTGGGTCCCGACGGCAGATATTACCTCTACTATGTTCTTGATAAGGTGAGCGTTGTATCGGTTGCTGTAGCGGATACTCCTGTCGGACCTTTTGAGTTCTATGGTTATGTTCATTACGAGGACGGTACAAAGCTCGGAGATAAGGAGGGTGATGAGCCTCAGTTTGATCCGGGAGTAATGACTGAAGGTGACTATACATACCTCTACACCGGCTTCTGCGGACACGGCGACAAGTCAAGGCACGGCGCCATGTACACGGTTCTGGGAAAAGATATGCTGACGGTGGTAAAAGCTCCCGAGATTGTGGTTCCCGGTGCTCAGTACAGTCAGGGAACCGGCTTTGAGGGCCATGCTTTCTTTGAGGCTCCGTCTATCAGGAAGCATGATGATACATACTACTTTATTTACTCGTCGGAAGTAATGCACGAGCTGTGTTATGCAACATCCGATAAGCCGGAAGGACCCTTTACATACGGCGGAGTTATCGTAAGTAACTGCGACCTCCACATCGGAACTTATAAGGATGCTGAGCTTCCATCCGCTTACGGTGCCAATAATCACGGAAGCATTGTGGAAATTGGGGGCAGCTGGTACATCTTTTACCACAGACATACCCATGGGATCTGGTATTCAAGACAGGGCTGTGCCGAGAAGATTGAGTTTACAAAAGATGGCAGGATCCCTCAGGTTGAGATCACATCCTGCGGTCTCAACGGCGGACCGCTTTCTGATATCGGAGAATATCCTGCATACATCGCCTGCAACCTCTTTACGGGAGACGGTGAGTTATACGTCAGGGAAGACGTTCCGAAGATCGTGCAGGAAGGCGGCGATGGCGATCAGAACGATGGCTACATCAGGGGAATAACAGACGGAACTACCATTGGATTCAAGTATTTTGATCTGCAAGGCGCAAAGGGCCTGCGTATTAAGACAAGGGCTTACTATGATGGCGTCTTTGAAATTAAGACTGATCTGGCAAAAGAGCCTTTGGCAGAAATAAAGGGTATAGGATCAAACATCTGGACTGCTCACGAATGCAGCTTTGATGCGGCTTCCGGCACAAATGCCCTTTACCTCATATATAAAGGAAGCGGAAGCTGTTCCCTTAAATCCATAGAGTTTATTCATTGAGCACTCATTGGCAAGACCATGACAATATTTGATTGGAATGAGCAGGACCTGATGTTATACATTACTATTAACATCAGGTCAGCCAAACAGAAAATATGTGGCAATATGACAACGGATTTGTGTAAAATATTAATTTTACCAAATTAATATGTCTATATTGCACAACAAAAAGAAACAAAAAGTAAATTTTCTGTTAAAGAAGTAAAAAAAGTGCTTACTGAAGTAAAAGAATTCCATTCTTAAATATTTTTGTGAGCTCTATAATAAACCATGAAAAGTGTCACACAATTATGCTTTTTTATGGCAAAAGTAAAAAAGTAAAAGGGAGAAAGGGGTAATTATGAAAAACAAAGCAATGCAAAAAGCTGTTGCGCTTTCAATGAGCACTCTGCTCATGGCAACTGCTCTTGTAGGCTGTGGTGAAGATGCAGCTCAGAGCTCAGGCGACAGCGCACAGACATCAAATGGGGGTACAGAGACAACTGCACCTGCTACAACAGACACAGCTGCAGATGCAACTGCAGAGACAGCAGAAGAGAAGACTTATTCACCGGATGAGATCGTTGATATGACATTCTTCGCTGGAATGCCCGGAACAGAGATCAACAGTGGAAACAACGAGATCCAGGATATGATCGCTGAGAAGACCGGTGTTCGTCTTAAAGAGACATGGCTTACAGGCCAGACTGTATCAGAAGCTATCGGATCTATCATCGCATCAGGAACATATCCTGACCTTATCGATGGTGGTGACGGATCAGCAGATCTTTACAACGAAGGTGTTCTTATTCCTTGGGATGAGTACCTTGAGAGCGGCAAGTATCCTAACCTGACAAATTACTATACAAAGAATGAGTGGGATCAGTTCAGACAGGATGACGGACACATCTACTGGTGCAACGTATTCCAGAACACAAAGGGTGCTCCTACAGGAACAGCTCACAACGACGAAGCATTCTGGATCCAGGCAAGAGTTCTTGAGTGGGATAACTATCCTGAGATCAAGACACTTGATCAGTACTTCGATCTTCTTGAGAGATACGCAGCAGCTAATCCTAAGACTAAGGACGCTAACGGCAACGAGATGGATATTATTCCTTACACATGCCTTTGCGATGACTGGAGATACTTCTGTATTGAGAACGCTCCTCAGTTCCTTGACGGATATCCAAACGACGGTTCTGTAATCGTTGATAACAGCGGCGATCCTACGATCGTTGACTACAACACAACTCCTACAGCTAAGAGATACTTCCAGAAGCTCAACGAAGAGTACAAGAAGGGTATCGTTGATAAGGACTTCGGAACACAGAAGTACGACGATTACATCCAGAAGCTTTCAAACGGTAATGTACTTGGTATGTGTGATCAGTACTGGGATTTCCAGCAGATCAACGACGCACTCCTTACAGCAGGTCTTGATAAACAGGGCTGCAACTATGTTCCTCTTGGACTTACAATTGACGAGGGCATGGAGAACCGTTGGCATACATACGGTGACACACTTAACACAGCATCAGGTATCGCTGTAACAACAAGCTGCGCAGACCCTGACCTTGCATTCTCATTCCTTGACAAGATGCTTGACCAGGATATCATGAACCTTCGTTTCTGGGGTGTTGAGGGTGTTGACTACCTCGTAGATGATAACGGTCTCTTCTACAGAACTCCTGAGATCAGAGCACAGGTTGCTGATCCTAAGTACAAAGCAGATCACATGTGCACATACAGCTACCTTCCTCAGTACGGCGGAACAAGCGATGACGGAATCAACGCTAACCTTCCTGAAGAGCAGCCTTCAGAGTTCTATGACAAGCTGGCTGATCCTCTTAAGAAGTGCTTCGATGCATACGGTGCTAAGAACTATCCTGACCTTATCGGCTCAGTTGTAGAAGATGTTAACGCAACACATCCTTGGTTCCCTATGTGGTCATACTCAAACAACCTTGATACATCAACACCCGGTGGTGTAGCTTGGACAAAGATGGGTGAGACTAAGCATGAGTGGCTTCCTAAGATCGTTATGGCTTCTGATTTCGATGCTGAGTGGGATAACTACATGAAGGCATATGAAGCTTGCAACCCTCAGGACTTCCTTGGACAGATGCAGGAAGAGCTTGACAGAAGAGTTGAAGCAGCTAAGAATGCAGGCTGATAAGGCTTAGGTTTTAGTATTTGATTATAAAGGCAGCCATATGCCGATAAGTATATGGCTGCCTTTTTATACAGATTTATTAAATGAAAGGTACCAAAGGGATGAGTAAAACCGCCGCAACAAAAAAGAAAACGGTCATCACAAGAAAAGAACTTGCCAAGCAAAAAGTTCTTATAGCATGGTCTGCAGTATTCGTTATTTACGGATTTATCTTCTGTTATCTGCCTCTGGCCGGCTGGTTGATGGCTTTTGAAAACTATAAGAATAAGACTGGTCTCTTCCACTCAAAGTGGGTAGGACTTGAGAAGTTCAGATTTCTGTTCTCTGATGCAACTTTCCTTAAAGTTATCAGAAACACATTCTGTATGGGTACTTTGAATCTTATTTTCACAACCCTTACAGCCATTGTCTTTGCAATCCTTTTAAATGAATTCAGATTGCTCAGAGCCAAGAAGGTAGTACAGACAATCTCCTACCTTCCGCATTTCCTTTCATGGATCATTGTTACAGGTATTTTGAATGATGCCCTTTCATCTACGGGAATCATAAATGAGCTTTTAGTTAAATTCGGTTTGGTAAAAGACACTGTTCCGTTCTTCTCGATACCGGCTTTGTTCTGGCCTATCGTAACCTTCGCACATGTATGGAAGGAAACAGGATGGAACGCAATCATCTATCTTTCAGCTATTACAGCCATTGATCCTTGCCTGTATGAGGCAGCTTCTATCGATGGTGCAGGAAGATGGGGTAAGATCAAGAATGTTACGTTGCCCGGAATCAGGCCAACGATTATTATCCTGCTTATTATGAATATGGGAAATCTGTTAAATGCAGGTTTCGAAGTACAGTATCTCTTAGGAAACGGTCTTGTAAAGAGTGTATCAGATACTATCGATATCTACGTTCTGACCTGGGGTATCAGCCAGAATGACTACTCTCTTGGTACTGCAGCCGGTATCTTTAAGAGTGTCGTATCCATAGTGATCATAGTACTTGCAAATCAGATCGCTAAGAGAACCGGCGAAGAAAGGTTATTCTAAGGGAGGTGCTGTATGGAAAACAACGAGTATAAGTCAGGCGGATTTCATAAATTAAAAGTCGGAGATGTGATATTTTACATTTTCCTTTATCTGTTCATGCTGATCTTCTGTGTAGTAACCATTTATCCGGTACTTAACACACTGGCAATCTCTTTTAACGACGGCGTTGATGCCATGAGAGGCGGCGTACACTTATGGCCCAGAATCTTTACTACTCAGAACTACTCAGCGGTACTTGCCTTAAGGAATATCGGACGTGGTGCTGTAATCTCTGTTTTGAGAACGGTTCTCGGTACAATTTTTGCAGTAGCTGCCAATGCGTTGCTGGCCTTTATTGTAAGTCAGAAGAACTTCGTGTTCAGATCACAGCTTTCACTCTTCTGGGTTATAACAATGTATGTTAACGGCGGTATGATCCCGATCATGCTTTTGTACAGAAACCTTCATCTTACAAATTCCTTCTGGGTATATGTAATCCCCGGAATGATAAGCGGTTTCAATATGCTGGTTATGAGAACTTATATGGAAGGACTTCCGGATTCACTTCAGGAAGCTGCACAGATTGACGGTGCTGGATATATGAAGATATTTATATCTGTGGTATCTCCTTTGTGTAAGCCGATCTACGCAACAATAGCTCTTTTCGTTGCTGTAGGACAGTGGAACTCCTGGTTCGATACAATGCTCTACAACCGTATGGCTGACCAGTACACCACACTTCAGTATGAGCTGATGAAGATGCTTTCAGCAGTTACTTCTCTTAAGGGTAACGCAGGTGCTGCTACCACAGGAACACAGGTAAACATCACTCCTGTATCTGTAAGAGCTGCAGCTACCATTATTACAATGGCTCCTATTGTCATGCTCTACCCGTTCCTGCAGAGATACTTTGTAGCAGGTCTTACTATCGGTGGTGTAAAAGAGTAATTTTCGGATCCACATAAGAGTTTGAAAATATCAGAAAATGAAAAGAACATGGCGGAAAATGTAAAGAGGTTTTCCGCCATGTTTTTGTATAATTGACCATAGAAACACTATGGAGAAACATGGGGTTTAATTTCATGGGAAAACTGGTACTTCCAAAGATCATTTCAGACGGAATGGTCATTCAGAGAAGAAAAAGAATACATATCTGGGGATGGGATGAGCCCGGTACAGGGATTGAGGTAAGGCTGGATAATCTGTTTTCAAAAGGCGTTACTGATGAAAACGGACGATTCGACATCTTTCTTTCTGCGAAAGAGAGCGGAGGCCCGTATGAACTTATCGTCTCCGATGACAGGGATGAAGAGATCGCTGTTAAGGATGTAATGATCGGTATCGTATGGCTTGCCACCGGACAGTCCAATATGGAGCTTCCGATAGCCAGAGTTAAGGACAGATATCCTGCTCTTGCACAGACCTCAGAGAATCCGGGGATCAGAACCTTTAAGATATTGGAGGATACGGATTTTCACGGACCTTTGGAGGAGCTTAGAAGCGGTGCATGGAGCCGTGTGAGCCCGGATACCATCATGAACTTTTCGGCTACCGGATACTTTTTTGCTGCCTATCTTCAGAAACTTACGGGACAGACTGTCGGCTTTATCAATGCTTCTCTTGGAGGCTCGCTGATCTCCTCCTGGATGTCAAAAGAGATGCTTGAGGGCTACGATGAACTCATCGCCGAGGCTGACAAGTACGCAGAGGATGATTTCAGAAAGAGCCAGGCAGATAAGAATGTAATAAACGGAACACTCTGGCGTGAGAAGCTGGATAAGCTCGATAGAGGACTTTCAGAGAAATGGATGAAAGAGGACATTGACGAGCGCAGCTGGAAGGAAATGGAAATCCCTGTCATGTTCAGGGATACAGAGCTCTCCGGAATGTGCGGATCGGTTTGGTTCAGAAAGAGCTTTGATCTGCCTGAGGAGCTGGCCGGTAAGAGCGCAAGACTCTTCCTTGGAACTTTGGTTGACAGGGACGAGGTGTTTATAAACGGAGTTAAGGTAGGAGGAATAGAGTATCAGTATCCTCCGAGAAAATATGATATCCCTGAGGGACTTACCAGGGAAAAAGACAATGTGGTGGTAATAAGACTCTGTGTTGAGTACGGACTTGGAAGAATAACTCCTGACAAGGAATACAAGATCTTTAATGACGACGCAGAGGTAAGGCTTGATGGCACCTGGTACTACAAGCTTGCAGCAAGGTGCGAAGAGATCCAGCCGACTGATTTTATCAACTGGCATCCTACCGGGCTTTACAATGCCATGACTGCACCGTGTCACAACTTCCCGATCGACGGTGTTATCTGGTATCAGGGAGAGTCCAACACCCATGAAAAATGGGATTATACGGATCTTTCAAAGCGCATGATAAAGGGCTACAGAGAAAAGTGGGGAGAAGAGAATCTTCCTTACATTCTTGTTCAGCTCCCGAACTTTGTGATAGATGTCGAGCCTGTAGGTGACCCATGGCCTGAGTTCAGGCTTAAGCAGGCGAGGCTCCTGGACGATCCTATGGTTGGAATGACAGTAAACATGGACCTTGGTGAGGACAACGATCTTCATCCCACAGGTAAACGCCGCGTTGGTAAGCGCCTTGCGCTCTGGGCTGCACATCTTAGATACGGCTACGCGGGTGAGTACACCGGACCCACACCTATTCCTGTTTCCGTTAAGGTTTTGGGAAATGGGCTTATAAAGGGCAGCAC
>JAFSTR010000100.1 GCA_017445665.1 Butyrivibrio sp.
CGTCGGCGAGTCAGGAAGCGGAAAGAGTATGAGTGCACTGGCTATAGCGGGACTCCTTAACAGAAAGAGCCTTACTAAGAACGGGAGGATCATGTTCGATGGGCATGATCTTTTGACCTGTGACAGAAAGACATTAAGGTCCTATCAGGGAGATGAGATATCCATCATTTTCCAGGAGCCTATGACGAGCCTTAATCCGGTTAAAAGGATCGGGTGGCAGGTGGAAGAGCCACTCTACATCCATCATCCGGAGGTGAATAAGGCTGAGAGAAAGCAAAAGGCCATCGATATGCTGAAGGCTGTAGGGCTTGAAAACGCTGAGGATGTGTATTTTATGTACCCCCACGAGCTCTCCGGCGGAATGAGACAGAGAGTCATGATCGCAGCTGCCATGATCGGCAATCCGCAGATCCTTATTGCCGATGAGCCAACTACCGCTTTGGATGTAACGGTACAGGCCCAGATCGTGGAACTCCTTAAAAAGCTCAATAAAGAAATGGGTACCTCCATTATCTTTATTTCTCACGACCTGAGTCTCGTGAACCAGATATGCCAGAGAGTAATAGTAATGCAGAAGGGCAATATCGTTGAATCAGGAAAGACAGCTGATGTCTTTTCAAGACCAAGAGATCCGTATACCAAGAAACTTATAGCTGCAATTCCCAAGATCGATCTGAGCGAAGACAGGTAATTTGAATGGATAGAGATGAGGTTTTAAGAGTAAGCAACCTGAATGTTTTTTATAAGAACAGGAAGCGAAAGCTCTTTTCCAAAAAGAAAAAAATACAGGCCCTCTTTGATGTCAGTGTATCAATGCAGGAGGGAGAGGTTCTGGCAATAGCTGGCGAGTCAGGAAGCGGTAAGTCAACCCTTGCAAGGGCCATAGTCGGAATCAATAAGGACTATACAGGAGAAATCCGGCAGAAGTATGAAAGACCCCAGATGGTTTTCCAGGACCCGTACAGCTCTCTTAACCCGGCCAAGAAAATAGGCTGGCTTCTCGAGGAACCTTTAAGGGTCGATAAGACCAGGCAGTGGACCAAAGAAGAGATGGCAGAAAGAGTTAAGGAAGTAATGGAGGATATCGAGCTTCCCTTAAGTATGCTCGACAGATATCCGGCACAGCTCTCCGGCGGTCAGAGACAGAGGGTCTGCATAGGCATAGCACTTATGAGATCTCCCAAGCTCCTTATAGCTGATGAACCGGTTTCAGCGCTGGATGTTACGATCCAGGCTCAGATCCTTGAGCTCCTTGAGAATCTCCACAAGAAACACGGTATTTCAATCATCTTCATATCACATGACCTCAGAGTTGTTTATAAGATCAGCGACCACGTCATGATCATGAAGAACGGCAGGGTTGTGGAATATGGCGCAACTAAAGAGCTTTACAGGCATCCACAGGCTGAATATACAAGACAGCTTTTAAAAGCTGCTGGGATAGCATAAAAAAATATGTTAAAATAGATTAAGTTTTTGGGGAACATATCCGAAATATAGTTTGTAAGATATGAAATCATTTGAGAAAGAGTTTGAAAGGAGGCGATTACTATGGCATTAAACAATATTGGATCATACGTACCCGGCTATAATGCTTATAATATTCCCTCTGTTAAGGATAATCCCCAGATTCAGCCACAGCCTGAGGTTAAACAGCAGCCTTCTCCCCAGCAGGAACAGCAGCAGGAGAAAAAGGGACTGGATCTCACAGTCACACCGGCCAGAGAGAACGCTTCTATAGAGAATGTAGCAATATCTTTCGGACAGTATGACAGCTCATCACTTGATATTTACAGCGATATGGGCCTTGCATCAAGGGATATGAAGCAGGCAATTTCAGGAATGCAGAAAGACCGCATCCTTCATGAATACCAGTATTTTGTAGGAGGTAAGGACCTCACAGGTAAGCCGAGCAACATAATTGCCGGAACAGAGGATGGTATCGTTATCAAACTTTAATAAAAGATCATTCTGATCCCCGTCACATATGTGACGGGGATTTTTGATTACCATTACAAGTCACTTCATGGTAAAATGTAATTTGGTATGTTAGGGGAAAAAATAAAAAGAGATAAACTTAATATTTATCACGCAGCTGTTTCGGCAGCCTGTATTCTGGTGATGTATCTGGCAGTGCTTGTGGTATGTCAGATCACGCCCTTTGGCGATAAGACATTTCTCATGTATGACTTAAAGCGCCAGTATGTGGACTACTATGCGTATCTTCGCACGGTGTATGCAGGCAAAAACAGCGTGTTTTATTCTTTTAATGCAGCACTGGGCTCAGGTACGCTGGGCTTTTTTGCATACTATCTTACAAGTCCGTTCCTTTTGATCTTATCCCTCTTTGAAAAGAGCTATATTCCGCTGGGAATTACCGTGGTCATAGGTTTAAAGCTTATGATAGCGGCAGCGATAATGGATCTTTTCCTTCAGAGATTTATCACCGATGTAACAGGTCTTGTCCCTACGGATATAGGGAATATGACAGCTTATTTTGGTGCTGTTTCCTGGGCATTTTCAGGATTTTTGTTTGCGCACAGCATGAACATGATGTGGATGGATGTGGTAATGCTTCTTCCGCTTTATATCTGGAGCATGGACCATCTGTTCAGGGAGAACAGGAAGATTCCTTATATTATCATGCTCTTTGCGATGCTGATGCTCAATTACTACATCACCTATCAGGTGCTGCTCTTTACTGTGTTCTGGACAATTGCAGATCTGGCTGTCAGGAGAGATGAGCATCCTGTCCTTCAGATAGTAAGACTTGTTTTATCGGCTGTGGTTTCGGTGCTTTTGTCGGCATTTGTCATGATCCCGACTTTCCTTGAACTCATGGACAGCCCCAAGGATATAACCCTCCTTGGAATGAAGCTTACCGGCAAGAACCTGACTTTGATGGACATTTTTTCCAAGCTTCCGACTCTGTCCTACGACTACATTGAGACGAGATTCGGATATCCACAGATATTCTGCGGAGTACTGGCGCTGTTCCTTATTCTTTTATTCTTTGCATGTAAGGAGATAGATTTAAGGGCTAAACTGGGCTATCTGGTGCTCTTTGTAATCTTTGGAGTGTCTTTTAGCCGCGATATCATAAACCTTGTATGGCACGCAGGAATGGAACCCTCGGGACATCCTTACCGTCAGGCCTTTTTGTGCGTGTTCCTCATGATAATCTGCGGATGTAGGGCTCTTGTTCTTTTGGAAGAAGAGATCACGCCATTCAAGGTCTGCGCTGCAGGAGCAGTGCTTTTTGGATTCCTTTACCTGCTTCGAAGAGGGTATTATGACCATTTCTCTGACTTTACCTGGTATGGAAACCTGCTTGTTATCGCAATTTATCTGGTGATCCTGTTTGCCTTTGCGCTGCTTCCCAAAAAGCAGAAGGGCGCATCCCTTATGATACTGTTTCTTATCCTGGCGAACATGGCAGACCTTTCGGCTAACGCTGCATTTACCTACCACTGGCAGGCTCTTAAATGTGAGAGCGCAGGCGAGTATAAGGAGATCATCTCAAAGACCGATGCTGCGGTTAAGGCAATAAAGATCAGGGAAGATAACAGCATTCTCTACCGCATAGAGAACTTAAATCCGAGACAGCAAAACGATGCGTTCCAATATGACTATAACGGCATTACCCAGTACAGCTCGGCGGGACTGGTTTATGTAAGGTACTTCCTGCAGAGGCTTGGACTTAATGATGACGGGCTCTACACCTACTATGGCCATGATGGCACACAGGCTCTGGATTCTGTGCTTGGTGTTAAGTATATTCTTACAGACGGGACATACCCGGTTCATTCGGATTATGAGCTTATAGAAGACGGCAGCGAGAAGGTCTACAGAAATCCGTACGCCCTGTCGGCTGCTGTATATACAAAGGGATTTGATCTTACAGGTATCTGTGATACACAGAACAACATACCTGAGGCCACAATGGAACATGTTCCTTCCAAGGATGCATTTTCTCTTCAGGAGGATATTTACACAAGGCTTTTGGGAAAAGAGGTATCTCTTTTCACACCTGCCTCTGTTGAGCAGAGTGATATGTACAAGGCAGAAGATAAGCCTCGCTATGACTATAAGGTCACTGCAGCTGCGGATGGAGAACTCTACTTCTATCTTGATGGCCTTATCGGTGCAGGGGAGAGCCTTTCTGTATTTGCAGAGGATGAGTTTTTGACAACCTATGGAAATGCAGCCTGTGTCAAGATCCTAAGCTTTGGATATCACAAAAAAGGCGATGAACTGCATATAAGCGTTCAGGGAGAAAGTGAAGAGGACAACTTTGGAAGAGCGATATTTGTGACCGAGGATACAGCTGCGCTAAAGGGCGCTACAGCTGAGCTTTCGGGTCAGGGATGTGGTGTTGTTGTAAATTCCTTCAGTAACGTGATGGATATAGATGTTCCTGCCGGTGCTGACGGGCTTTTCCTTACTGTGCCCTATGAGACAGCCTGGAAGGTAACTGTAAACGGCAAAAAGACAGAGGCTCTTGCCATATATGATTCACTCACATATATTCCGCTTGATAAGACAGAGGGTGCAAACGGCTGTCACATCAGGATGAAATATGTATCCAGAGGATTGGTTCAGGGCATCATAATAAGTCTTGCAGGTCTTGTGCTTTTCATATTCATTGCAGTATCAGAGAGAAAGAGGGCTGAGTCATGAACAGGAAAAAGAGTCTTCTGATAAACCTTCTGGTGCTGGTTTTGTGTGTGGGTGCGCTGGCTGTCATCGGCGTTCTTGACATCGCAGAGAAGAATATGACTGAGACTGACTTTATGTATGCCACAGTTGACGGCCATAAGATCCAGGTCCACGAACAGGATGGCAGCTACTACCTCTTTTTGCCGGGATATGTATCCGAAGATGACATAAAGCTTTCACGAGAAGCCCAAAAGCATGATATAACGATCATGAAGTCAGCTAATCTGGCTACTGTCTATATCACCACAAACTCAGGAAGCCTTGATAAGGTCCTTGCTGATAAGGAGCACAAGGAATCCGGTAAGATAACCGTTGTGGATGAAAACGGCATACAGGACGTAAGCGTCGGACTCGATTACATAAAAGGGAGAGGCAACTACTCCTGGAATACCTGGGACAAGAAGCCCTTTAAGATCAAACTCTCAAAGAATGCGTCGGTTTTAGGAATGGGAAGAGGCAAAGACTATGCCCTTATAGCCAACGCATCTGATGCAACTCTGATAAGGAACGATATAGCACGAAAGCTAGAGATTGCTGTTGGAATACCTTATGCTACGACCGGCAGATTTACCGATCTGTACATCAACGGCGACTACATGGGAAACTACTATCTCTGTGCCAGCATAGAGGTGGGAGAGGACCGTATAAATATTACGGATATCGAGAAGGCTCAGTCAGAGGTCTTTTCACAAATAAATGAAAATGCATTTGAGATCTACGAGACCCGTACAATGAAGGGATGGAACCTTCCTGAGGTTGTCTCTGACATCACAGGGGGATACCTTGTGGAGAGGGAGTTTGTAGACAGGTACAATCTGGAGTACGGCGATTTTAACAACGGATTTGTTACAGATGCAGAAGAGCACTTCATAGTCGTATCGCCCAAGTACTGCACCGTCAGTGAGATTAATTACATCTCGGACTTCTTTAATGAGGCGGAAAAAGAGATCCTGGGTGAGGAACTCTATGGTAAATACATAGATGTCTCATCCTTTGCCAAGAGATATATGGTGGAGGAGCTCGTTAAGAATTACGACGGAGGAGTCAGCAGCGCTTATTATTTCAAGGATAAGGATAGCGTAAGTGACAAGCTCTATGCCGGACCCGGCTGGGATTTTGATATGTGCCTCGGCAATTACCTTGACTGGATGGAGTTTGCATCTGAAGACGCCACAGGTATTACTGGACTTTATCTGTCGGAACATAACAGTATCTACTATAAAAACATGATAACCCATGAGGAGTTTAACAGCCTTGTCCATGAGTACTACAGGGATTATGCTCTGGATTATATGAACTCTCTCGTGGATACCGGGATCGATGAATATGAAGAGCTTCTTGGAAAGTCTGCTCAGATGGACAGAATAAGATGGGCAGACATGTATAAGGAGTGGGGCTACGCTGCGGGAGATAGCAGCGAGTATGAAAGCCTTAAGGATTTTATTTCGCAGAGAACTGCATTTTTGAGCGGAGAATGGCTTGAGTAATGTATTATAGAGTAGAAGACAAGTACATTGTCTACGAAGATCAAATTGCATATTTACGGGAGCGACTTAAGGACCTGATGGTCAGGGATGCCCACAGCGAAAACGGAAGCTATCTTATAAGGAGTATCTACTTTGACGATATCAGGGACAGTGCGCTGTATGAGATTGAGTCTGGAATTGACAACAGGACCAAGATAAGGATCCGCAGCTACAATGCCGATGATTCTTTCATAAGACTTGAGGAAAAGAGCAAAAAGAGCGGCTTTACCCACAAGGAATCAGCCATGATCTCCAAAGAAACCGTAAGGGGTCTTATAGAGCACCTTTCATTGGCGCAGGCACCACAGGCATCCTCGTATCTTCTTAAGGAGGATGGATTTCTTTTCCGGAAGGTGTTTGCAAGTATGAATTCAAGGCTACTGCACCCGGTGAATATTGTGGAATATGAGAGGGAAGCCTTCGTTGAGAAAAACGGAAACGTCAGGATAACCTTTGACAAGAACATCGGAGCTTCAACGGATGTGTGGAGATTCTTTGATAAGACCATTACGGCTGTTCCCACAATGGAAGCGGGAGCTCATGTACTTGAAGTCAAATATGATGAGCTTTTGCCGGATTACATAAGAAAGATAATTGATTTCGGGTCTCTGCAAAGATGTGCTTTTTCCAAGTACTATTTTGCCAGACAGATTAAAAAAGAAATGGAGATATAATATGAGTTTTCAGGATGCAATTAAAAGATCAGTATTAGAAGGTTTTTCAGCCAATGATTTCCCGGTAAGTCAGATGATAGCCATCCTGGCTGTCACTTTTGTGATCGGGCTGTATATATATCTGATATATAAGCTGATAAACAGGACATCTATCTACAGCAAGAACTATCATATATCCATGGCCATGATCTCAGTGATCACAGCCGGTATAATCATTGCAATGCAGTCAAGTATTGTTATATCCCTGGGTATGGTTGGTGCGCTTTCCATTGTTCGTTTCAGGACTGCCATCAAGGATACCATGGATCTGTTGTTCCTGTTCTGGTCAATCGGAGAGGGCATCATCTGCGGAGCAGGACTTTTCGAGCTTGCCATAGTGGTTGCACTTATGGTCACGATCGGACTTTTGCTTCTCCAGTTCATTCCGACCAACAGAAAGCCTTACGTTCTTATTGTAAACAGCAGTGATACAGAGGGAGAAGACGATATCATCAAGGTTGTTGCCAATTATTCAAAGGGCTACAAGGTAAAGTCCAGGAACCTGAAGAAAAGCGGACTTGATATGATAATTGAAGTCAGGACCACTCAGGAAAAAGAGCTTTTAAAGAGCCTTAACAAGATCGGAAGCGTGGATAATACATCCCTTCTGACACAGCAAGGCGAGATAAGGATCTGATAATACGCATAAGAAAACCACCTGCTTTCGGCAGGTGGTATTTTTTTGGGAGGAGGGGTTGTCTAGTGGGGAACCAGACAACCCGTGTATGAAAAAAAGTATTGTTGGGGGTTCAGAAGTTGTTTCCTTCTGATGAGATTATAATAACGGGTAAATTTTGCCAAACTGTGTCTGAACTCTAAAAGAAATATAACGTAATATTAAAACAAAAATAAACGCATTTTCTTTTCAGTTTATGATAAGAGATACTGTAATAATGTTTCGTTTTTGGCTAAAATAAGCCGTTTTGGGTATGGTCATTTTCTAAAGTGTGAAATACTATTATGGTAGATGGGAGTGATTTTTTGTTTCACAAGGTTTGCGGAGACTTTGCTTCGCAAGAAGGAGGCACTATGAGTAGTATTTCTCCAATATCAGGTTACGGTGACTACTCAGCGTATTCCGTTATTTCAAATGGTGGTCAGCTCACAAGAGCAGCCCAGGGAGCATCTGAAGTTGCGATACAGGAGAGAACAGAGGCACAGGTAAGAGGCCTTGAAGTAGGAAAAGAGAATCTTGAATCAGCAAAGTCAGTGCTTAACATTGAAGACGGAGCCATGGACGGCATTACCGATTATCTTCAGAGTATAAAAGAACTTTCAGTAAAGGCTAAGAACGGGACTTTATCCGATGATGATAAAGAGTCTATACAGGCTCAGGTAAAAGAATACCTGCAGGGAATAAACGATACAGTCAATCAGGCCAAGTATAATGAGAAAGATCTGCTGAACGGAACAACCGGAGATCTGAAAATAGCAACCGACAGCAATGGTTCGCTGGTCAATGTATCCACATACAACAGTACCACAAAGGCTCTTGGTATAGATGATTATGACGTTACCAAAGAAGACTTTGATATGAGCAGGATTGATAAGGCTCTTGAGGCTGTTACAAGCAGCAGGACGAATGCAGGAGCTCAGACTAATACCGTAGAGCATGCGCTTACCTACAATTCACATGCAGCTATGGAGCTCAACGGATATCAGATGGACAAGGAAGAGGATAACTCCATGAGAGCTGTTTTAGAGGCTAAGCAGAAAGAGCTTATGGATACTTATCAGAACACACTTCTGGCCCAGAAGATGAAAGACGAAGAGACAAAGGCAATGAATATCTTTGCATGATCTTCCGATAAAAAACAAATTTAAAAAGTGTCCGCCCCAGACAGACAAGTGTCTTTTGGGGCGGTTTTCTTGATTTATATTAATCAGTTGTAGCGATTTTATGGTCAAATACTTGACATAAAGTAATATAAATTCTACACTAAACAAGGCTTGCACGTTTCGTTTTAGAAGCGTGTGTAATAGGAGATTTATCCTCAGTGCAATGACGTACGGGCAAGTATGTGATTGCATTTATTTTGTCATGATTTAGCGATTTAGCGCGTTGAAGTTGCAACGCTTTGTGGGGATAAATATTTTTAAGCCGATATTATTTTTAATAGTTTGGAGATGCTATGAATACTAAGACATTAATGTACGTAGTAAAGAGAATCCTGCTTGCAATAGTTACAGTCTGGGTAGTTATAACAGTTACCTTCTTTGTAATGCATGCAGTACCCGGTGGACCATTCATCGGTGAGAAGGCCGTAAGTGAATCGGTCATGAAGGCCATGGAGGCCAAGTACGGACTGGATAAGCCTCTTGGAGTTCAGTACCTTACATACCTTTCGGATGTAGTTACCAAATTTGATTTTGGCCCGTCACTCAAACAGAAGGGCAGAAGCGTAAACGACATCATCTTTGACGGAATGAAGACTTCAGCTAAGCTCGGTCTCATCGCCGCAGTGATAGCACTTTTCAGCGGAGTTATCCTCGGATCTGTTGCTGCACTTCGCAGAAATAAGATCATCGACAGGATAATCATGATAATCACAACAGCCTTCGTATCAATGCCTTCGTTTATCATGGGATCTCTTTTACTTATTGCATTTGCCATAAATCTTAAGTGGTTCCCGGCAAACGGAGCAAGTAAGAACGGACTTGTACTTCCGGTCCTTACACTGTCACTATATCCTATGGCCTACATTACAAGGCTTACAAGATCTTCAATGCTTGAGGTTCTTGGTCAGGATTACATCAGAACAGCTAAGGCTAAGGGTGTATCCGGAATGAAGATCATCTTTGGTCATGCACTTAAGAATTCTCTGATCCCGGTTATTACATACTTCGGACCAATGCTTGCAGGTATTGTTACCGGTTCCCTGGTTGTTGAACAGATATTTGCTGTTCCCGGAATAGGAAGGGCTTTCGTAAACAGTATCACAGGCCGTGACTATCCGCTTATCATGGGTACAACAATCGTACTTGCAACACTTATCGTAATCATGAACCTTGTAGGTGACATCATGTATAAGGTTGTTGATCCGAGAATCACACTGGAATAAGGAGAGACGAAAATAATGGATATCAGTAAGTTAAGCGCGCAGGTTAATATGGATGATTTCATTCCTGCCACCGATGAAGAAAAAGAATATATGGTGCAGATGCGTCCTTCATCTACATTCTTCAAGGACTCTGTAAAGAGACTTCTTAAGAACAAGGTTGCGACGGTTTGCTTCTTTATTATTATAATAATTGCTCTTGCAGCTATATTTATCCCGATGTTCTGGCCATATTCATATGACAGCATGCTTGGTATGACACCCGGTAAGCCTGTAGACAACAGCTTTAAGGACCTTCGCCCTTTTGAGTATGGTAAGTCAGAACTCAAGAGGATCGAGGCCGGTGAGTCGGTTGTACCTCACATCTTCGGCACAGACTCCCAGGGACGTGACTACTTTATCCGTGTAGTATACGGAACACGTATTTCACTGGCAGTTGGTTTCTTTGCAAGTCTTATCGTACTTATAATCGGTATGACGATCGGCTCCGTTGCAGGATATGCCGGAGGAGCCGTGGATCTGGTCATAATGCGAATAGTCGATATTATTTATTCGCTGCCTGACATGCTGATGGTAATCCTTTTGTCATCGGTACTCAAGGTAGTAATGGAAGGGGCTTTGGACGGAACGGTCCTGGCCAAGATCGGATCCAATATCATAAGTTTGTTCATTGTCTTTGGAGTACTGTACTGGGTATCCATGGCAAGACTTATAAGAGGACAGATCCTTTCACTTCGTGAACAGGAATATGTACTTGCTGCTGAGGCTGCAGGTGCAAAGGGAAAATGGATCATCTTAAAGCATCTTATTCCCAACTGCTTCTCAGTTATCATTATTTCAACTGCACTTCAGATCCCAAGCGCGATCTTCACTGAGAGTTACCTTTCATTCCTTGGTCTTGGTGTAAATGCGCCTATGCCTTCACTTGGCTCACTTGCTTCTGATGCGCTCAACGGAATTTCATCTTATCCTTACAGACTGATCATTCCGGCAATTGTTATTTCGCTGATAGTTCTTTCACTGAACCTCTTTGGTGACGGACTTCGCGACGCATTTGATCCTAAGCTAGATACTTAATTCGGAGGCAACATAAATTATGAGATTATTAGAAGTAAGAGATCTGCATACCTCATTCTTCACTGATGCCGGTGAGGTAAAGGCAGTTAACGGAATATCCTTTAACCTTGACAGGGGAAAAGTACTCGGCATCGTAGGAGAGTCAGGAAGCGGTAAGTCAGTTACGGCATACTCGATCATGCAGATCCTGGCAGGAACAGGTAAGATCGTATCCGGATCCATCAAACTTGATGGACAGGAACTTGTAGGAGCCGGCGAGAAGGTCATGAAGACAGTCCGTGGTAATAAGGTTTCCATTATTTTCCAGGACCCCATGACATCACTTAATCCTACCTATACAATCGGTCATCAGCTTATGGAGGCAATTCTGCTCCATACAGACAGAAATAAAGAACAGGCCCGTGAGAGAGCGATCGAAATGCTCAAGCTCGTAAATGTCAATGAGCCTGAAAAGAGAATGAACCAGTATCCACATGAGTTCTCAGGCGGAATGAGACAGCGTGTTATGATCGCTATGGCTCTTGCCTGCGAACCGGATATCCTCATTGCGGATGAGCCTACAACAGCTCTTGACGTTACTATCCAGGCTCAGATCCTTGACCTTATGAAATCACTTCAGCAAGAGCTCGGAATGGCTATCATCATGATCACTCATGACCTTGGTGTTGTGGCTCAGATGTGTGACGAGGTTATCGTAATGTACGCAGGTTCAATCTGCGAACAGGGTACAGCGGATGAGATTTTCTACAATCCATGTCACGAGTATACCAAGGGTCTTCTTCGTTCCATTCCTACTGAGGGTAACGACGGTGAGAAGCTTCAGCCCATTACGGGAACACCTATTGACCTTCTCAATATGCCTAAGGGTTGTCCTTTTGCACCAAGATGTGACAATGCCATGAAGATCTGCCTTCGCGAGAGAGCGGAGCGTATGCAGATCAATGACGATCATGCGGCAGGCTGCTGGATGAATGTTAAAAAGCAGATGGAAGGCGGTGAAAAAGCATGAGCGAAAACAAGAATCTTGTTGAGATAAAGCACCTTAAAGAATACTTCAACGTAAACGTTGGATTTTTCAAGAGCAAACCACTTAAGGCAGTTGACGATGTGTCTTTTACCATTAAAAAAGGTGAGACACTGGGCCTTGTAGGAGAGTCAGGCTGTGGTAAGACTACAGTCGGCCGTACGATCTTAAACCTCTATAAGCCCACATCAGGTGAGATCTGGTACGATGGCAAGCTCATTAAGACAAAAGAGGACATTCACGAGTTCAGAAAGAAAGCCACCATGGTTTTCCAGGATCCATATTCTTCATTGAACCCGAGAATGACAGTATCCGATATCATAGGAGAACCTCTGGATGTACATAACCTTTGCAGCTCCAAGGAGGAGAGAAGAGAGAGAATCCTTGAGCTCATGAATTACGTAGGACTTAACTCTGAGCACGCTTCAAGATATGCCCATGAGTTCTCCGGCGGACAGAGACAGCGTATCGGTATAGCAAGAGCTCTTGCCGTTAACCCTGAATTCATTGTCTGTGATGAGCCTGTATCAGCTCTGGACGTTTCAATCCAGGCTCAGGTTATCAATATGTTTGACGAACTTCAGGATAAGCTTGGGCTTACATATCTGTTCATTGCCCATGATCTTCTGGTAGTAAGACATATCAGTGACAGGATCGCTGTTATGTACCTCGGTAAGATGGTAGAGCTTGCTGATGCAAATGAGATCTACAACAATCCTCTGCATCCATACAGTAAGTCACTTATTTCATCAGTTCCGATCCCGGATCCCAAGATTGCAAGGGCCAACAAACGTATTGTCCTCTCGGGCGATATACCAAGTCCTTTGAATGCACCTTCAGGATGTCCTTTCAGAACCAGATGTCCTTACGCGGATGAGCAGTGTGCAGCATCAATGCCTGAGTTCAAGGAAGTAAGCTCCGGACACTTTGTTGCATGCCATCATATGGAAGATGTTTCTAAGATCCAGAACAAGATTGTGCTAAATTAAATTTGTTTTAATAAGTCTCAAATGTATGATAAAATGGTAAGGAATATGGTTTTTGCCGTATTTTTTATAAAAACAAACTCATAATAAGGAGGAAAATTATGAAAAAGAAGTTAGTTTCTCTTGTGCTTGCTACAAGCATGGTTCTTAGCCTTGCAGCATGTGGCGCACAGGACACAGGTTCAACCGGTGCTGACACTCAGACAGCTGAAACTGCTGAGACTGCACAGACAACAGATGCTACAACAACCGATACACAGGCTGAGGCGCCTGCTGAGCCGGTTGGAGAGCAGACAATCAATGTATGTCTTGCTTCAGAGCCTGCATCACTTGATCCCGCTCTTAACTCTGCAGTAGACGGTGCTACACTTATCAACCACCTCTTCTCAGGTCTTGCTAAATGGGGACTTGATGCAAACGGAAATCTTGAGCTTCAGCCTGATTGCGCTGAGGAGCTCGTTGAAGGTGTAACAAACGAGGATGGAACAGTAACTTATACTTACACACTTAGAGATGGTCTTACATGGTCTGACGGACAGCCTGTAACAGCAAACGACTTCGTATTTGCATGGAACAGAGCTATTGCTCCTGAGACAGCAGCTGACTATGGTTACATGTTTGAGGTTGTTGACGGATATGCTGATGGCAAGCTCAATGTTAACGCTGTAGATGATAAGACTCTTGAAGTTACTCTTGCAAACACAGTTGCTTACTGGGATGAGCTTCTTGCATTCCCTACATACATGCCTGTTCGTGAAGACGTAGTTGCTAACGAAGCATGGGCTACAGATCCTTCTACATATGTATGTAACGGTGCATACACAATGACAAGCTGGGATCACAACTCACTTATCACAATCACAAAGAACGAGAACTTCTATGATGCTGATAAGATCACAATGAATGAGATCAACTTCTACCTTTCAGATGATGCTAACAACCAGCTCGCAAACTTCGAGAACGGTGACTGGCAGATGATCGATGACGTTCCTACAAACGAGATCGCTACTCTTAAGGAGACATATCCTGATGAGTTCGTAACAGCAGGTCAGCTTGGTACATACTATGTATGCTGGAACATCAACGAGAACATTCTTCCTTCTTCAAACACACTTACAGGTGCTGACAAGGCAGCTGCTGAGAACGAAGTTCGTAATGCACTTGCACTTCTCATCGACAGAAACTACATCGTAAACGACGTAGCACAGGGTGGACAGGTTCCTGCTTCTTCATTCGTAGCTATGGGTCTTACAGATGCTGACGGATCACAGTTCTATGA
>JAFSTR010000101.1 GCA_017445665.1 Butyrivibrio sp.
TCGGCTTATTGATATCGCTGATGTTCTTATGTCTTGAAGGTCCGCCTACGCAGCCTCCCGGACATACCATACCCTCGATGAAATCCTCAGGGAGCTTACCAACCTTAAGGAGTGTAAGAGCCTTTTTGCACTCTGCTCCGCCGGCTGCTCTGTGAAGCTTGATACCCTCTGTATCTTCGCCTCTCTCATGCATACACTCGATAACTGCATTGGCAACACCGCCACTGGCTGCAAATCTCTTGCCCCAGATTGATGATTCCTGATAGTCCACAGGAACAGGCTCAAACTTGGCATCTTTGGATCTCATAAGAGCCCTGAGCTCACCGTAGGTTACAACATAATCAGCATTGTCCGGAACAGACTTATCCTGAGCTTCAGACTTCTTGGCGATACATGGTCCTATGAACACAGTAACGCAACCGGGTCTTGTTGCCTTTAAATATCTTGAGATAGCACACATGGGAGAAACCGTTGATGACATGTTCTCCTCATACTGCTCAGGGAAATGTTTCCTGAGCATATTGATAAATGCAGGGCAGCATGAGGTTGTCATCTTTCTGCCCTCCTTATATGCCTCCGACCACTCAGCTGACTCATAGGCTGCAGTCATATCACCGCCAAGACCTACCTCTACCATGTCAGCAAATCCTATCTTCTTAAGGCCTTCTCTGATGGAACCCATGGTGATCTCTTCACCGAACTGTCCCTCGGTAGCAGGAGCGCACATCGCAATGACATCCTTGCCGGCCTTGATCTCCTTGATGATGTCTACAAGGAAGGTCTTGCTTCCGATTGCTGCAAAAGGACAGCTGTGGATGCAGTGTCCGCACTGGATGCACTTATCCTCATCTATCTTGCAGTATCCATACTCATCATATGTGATAGCACCTACGGGGCAGGCCTTCTTACAGGGTCTCTCAAGGTGAACGATAGCGTTGTAAGGGCATGCACTGGCACACATTCCGCACTCCTTGCACTTGGCTGGATCAATGTGCATATGTGTATCACCTGGTGTGATAGCCCCGAATTTGCAGGAACTGAGGCAGGCCTTACCCATACAGAATCTGCAGTTATCAGTTACTGAATAAGCTGCAATGGGGCACTCGTCACAGGCAGGATCAATAACCTGTACGATGTTCTCTGATCCCGGATTGTAGCTGGGAGCCTTGGCATTTGCCAGATTGATCCTCTGCCTTACGATCTCTCTCTCCTTATATACACAGCAGCGATACTCAGGTTTGGGGCCCGGTATCATCTTAAGCACAAGCTGCTCAATGTGCTCCTGGTCGTTTTCGCCATTCCACTCCAGTCTGCACACTTCCTCCATGATCTTGTGCTTGAAGCTGTTCATACTCGCATCATTTGTTACCATAAAAAATCTCCTTTTTTCATACCATTTGAATTATACGGCCAAAGCCAAGGCCTCTTGTGTCATGAGTCGTAAGGACCAGTGGTCCGGACCCCTGCTTGTGCCGTATATATTCAATACATTTCTCCCGGGCCTCATCGTCAAGTCCCGTAAACGGTTCATCCATTATCAGGATGTCACTGGGAATAGCACAGGCTCTGACGATTGCCACTCGTCTCCTCTGGCCTCCCGACAGCTCTTTTACCGGCTTATGCAAAGCCTCCTCAGGAAGGAGCTGCAAAAGTTCCTGAGTCACAGTCTCTTTAAAGACCTTTCTGCTGACCATTGTCACATTTGTGACCGCATCGTACTCCTCACAAAGACGGTCCTCCTGAAAAACCGTGCCTGAATTGATGAAGGGATACTTGTAATCTCCAAGGAGTTTGACCGTTCCCTCATCCGGTTTCTCAAGTCCTAATATGAGCCTTAAAAGCGTTGTCTTGCCACAACCTGAAGGCCCGGTGATTATGTAGCTGTGCTCAGATTCTATATTTAAGTTAAAGCCATTCAGGACGTTCCTGCCGTCGTATGACTTCTTAATGTCTTTTATCTCTATTGTCATTTAGCCCTCCCCGTGGCAAGGGCAAGTATCTTTTCGCAGATAAAAGAGATCAGGACTATGACTATAGTCCATGCAAAAAGCTCGCCTGTCTCCAAATAAACCTTTGCCAGGTACAGTCCGTTTCCCATGGTGTGAAGCGGCTGTCCGATGACTTCAGCTGCTATTCCGCTCTTAAAGCTCATTCCAATTGCCAGTTTAAATGAGCTCTGGAAAAAAGGTCTTAGCTGCGGCAGATAAATATACCTTATCACCCTTGCCTTCGGCATTCTGAAAACCCCGGTCATCTCAAGAAGCTTTCTGTCGGTGCTAAGAAGCCCTTCCAGGCAGCTGAGATAGAGGATAGGAAAAACCACCATGGCGCAAATGATAACAGATATATTCCTGCTTCCGAACCATATCAGAAGAAGTATGACAAA
>JAFSTR010000001.1 GCA_017445665.1 Butyrivibrio sp.
ACTGGGAAATACAAAAAGAAAAGCTAGTGCGATTCATCCTACAACCGATTTCATCGGAAGGGGTTTTCTCGCACGTTGTTATAAATAATGCTAAAATGTAACTGAAAAATAGTTATAGAGATATCGTTATCAGATTAAGATGATCATCAAGTTTTTAGGAGAGGTAGGTGAGATATAATGATCAGTTCTCTAATGGAATACGAAGGATATCATGCGAAGATTGAATTTGATCAAGAAGATCAGATATTTGTTGGCCATGTCCTTGGGATAAATGATTCCATAAACTTCCATGGTCAGTCTGTACAGGAATTGACAATAGAGTTTCACAATTCTGTAAATAACTATGTTAATTATTGTGTTCAGATTGGGAAAGAACCGGAAAGAGAATACAAAGGCTCCTTCAATGTAAGGATTAAGCCTGAACAACACAAGAAAGTGGCTTTATATGCTGCAAACGAGGGGATAACGATAAATCAGTTTGTGTCCAGAGCTATTGATGACGAACTGTCAATGCTGGAAGGATGATAGCAACGGAATCAACAAATGATAGTGAGTGGTGGTAAAAAGGAGATATAGAGATGATCAAAATTTACGGAATGCCTACATGTCCCTACTGTGATTACATTCATGAGCAGATTATTGGGCGCGAGAATGAATTTGAGTACATTAACATCGGTGAGAATATCAGAAACATGGGAGCTTTTACCAGGCTTCGTGATACAAATCCGGCATTCGATCATTCCAAGGAAATTGGTGATGTCGGTATACCTGCCTTTGTTCTTGAGGATGGCAGCATTACGCTGGATCCTGCTGTTGTGGGACTGATTGAGTATGGGACACCGGATGCCTGTTCAATAGAAGATCACAAAAGCGGAAGAAAAGGTTGTTGAGAGGGCTATTGAGGAATGCAGAGAGCTTCAGCCTGAGATCGGTAAGCTGGCAATAAGGAAATAATGGGAATGATATGCGATATATAGACTCATTTCAGTTTCCCGGAGTGGAAAACGAAGAACAGTTCGTTAACTATATAAGAAGAACGTGTTATGCATCCTTTTACCCTTTCGGAGTGTTTGCTGAAAATCAGCTGCGAGAGTTATCTTTTTCGGAGATAACGATCCTGTATGGAAACAATGGATCCGGAAAGAGCACAGCTCTGAATCTGATGGCTGAGAAACTGAAGGCTGAAAGGGATACCTTGTTTAACAGAAGCAGTTTCTTCGGGGATTACATAGGCATGTGTGATTACGAGATGACGTGCGAAGGCAGTCCGGAAGAAATCAGGATGATCACAAGTGACGATGTGTTTGACTTCATGCTTAACCTGAGGGCTCTGAACGATGGCGTTGATCGTAAGAGAGAGCAGGTTTTTGATGAATGGATCGAGAATAAGCATTCGAAGTTTCAGATGAAGTCACTGGATGATTATGAGCAGCTCAAGAAAATTGTGGATGCCAGGTCCAAGACACAGTCAAAATATGTCAGAGATACTATAGGGAATAACATCATAGAGCACAGCAATGGAGAAAGTGCTCTTCAGTATTTTTCGGAAAAGATAAAAGACAATGGTTTGTATTTACTCGATGAGCCGGAAAACTCACTTTCACCGCAGCGGCAGTTGGAACTGCTTGAGTTCATCCAGAATTCAGCGAGGTTTTTTGGGTGCCAGTTTATAATAGCTACGCATTCACCTTTTTTGCTTGCACTAAAAGGCGCGAGGATCTACGATCTTGACGAAAGCCCGGTCGATATTAAGAAGTGGACGGAGCTTGAGGGAGTAAGGACATATTTCGATTTTTTTGAGAAGCATAAAGGGGAGTTTTGAGCGTAAATTGTAAATTGTAAATCGGAATCCTAATGTTTGTAATTATAAACAAGATACAATTTAATGTATGTAATTACAAACACAAGAGGTGATTATGGGAAAACGAAAAGCTTTACTATTCCCACAGACTGCAAGGAAACTGCAAACTGTTGGAGAACAAATAAAATTGGCAAGGCTTCGCAGACACCTTACAGCAGAGGATGTTGCAGAAAAAGCTCATGTGGGACGGACAACAGTTGTGCAGATAGAAAAGGGGTCGCCATCAGTGTCTATGGGAATGTATCTGGCAGTCCTTAATGCATTAGGACTTCAGGACGATATTCTTCTGCTTGCTAAAGATGATGAACTTGGTAGAACTATACAGGATCTTGAGCTTAAAACACCAAGAAGAGTGAAAAAACATGAGTAAGAACAAAAATATATAAAAATTAGAAGCATGAAGAAAACAACGATGAGCTTACTGAGAAGCTAAAAGCAGATGGCTATGAAGTGATCAATGGCCCTCGTACAACAAGGGATGGATATTACGAGAGCTGCATTGTTGGCATAGAGGAAAATCAGGTAGAGATAACGGTTTAAGGGGGACGGTATGAGACTTTTCATAGCGATATGCTTTGATGAAGATATGCTCGATTCACTTGCGGAAATTCAGGACGATCTGATGAGATGCGGTGTTAAGGGCAACTATACGGCACGTGAGAATCTACATATGACTCTTGCGTTTATCGGAGAGTATGATGATCCTGAGCAGATTGAGGAAGTCATGCGCAGTGTTTCGTTGAGGTCTTTTTCTTTGAAGCTTAGCGGATTCAGACCCTTTAAGGATATGTTTTTTGCGGACATGGAAGAGAACCGGGATCTGCGTGAGTACGTCAAGAGGCTTAGAAAAGCTCTTTTGGATGAGGAGATTCCGTTTGACAGGAAAAAGTTTCTGCCTCATGTCACGCTGATACGAAGGGCAGAGTGTACTAAAGGGAAAGCTCTTTTACCCGAGTTTCAGGAAAGTGAATCCATGCGTGTAAATGGAATCTCATTGATGAAGTCTGAACGTGGCAAGCATGGAATGGTATATACAGAAGTTGGGTATGTGAGAGCGTTTTAGTGTGGAGGCTGAAGTATGAGTTCTATCAAGTATCATACAGGAGACATAACAAAACTAAAGGTTGATGCAATAGTTAATGCTGCCAACAGTTCATTGCTTGGAGGTGGTGGTGTTGATGGTGCAATACATCGGGCTGCCGGTCCGGGACTTCTTGACGAGTGCAGAACTTTACATGGCTGCAGAACCGGTGAAGCTAAGATTACGGGAGGTTATGATCTTCCTGCGGCGCATGTGATCCACACTGTCGGACCGATATACAGCGGAAGGTCATCTGACCCGGAAGACCTTCGTAACTGCTATTGGAATTCACTTGAAGTTGCAAAAGCAAATGGTCTCCACAGCATAGCATTTCCGGGGATTTCCACAGGAGTTTACGGCTACCCCAAGAAGGAAGCAGCCGGGATTGCTCTGACTACTGTGAGGGACTGGCTTAATAAGAACGCCGGTTATGAGATGGATATTACCATTGTGAATTTCAGCGAAGCAGATTACCGGATATATCAGGCTGTGGCTGCAGAATTGAATTGAGGAGAAAAGAGTATGAATATTGCAGTTTACTGCGGCTCAAGCAGTGGCAATGATCTGGGATTTATCGAGTCAGCCAGGGCTTTGGGAAAGTGGATCGGAGAAAATGGGCACACACTGGTCTATGGAGGTGCCAGCAAAGGCCTCATGGGAGCGGTGTCCAATGCTGTTATCGAGGCCGGTGGCAAGGTGATAGGAGTAATTCCCGATGTTGCCATCATTCAGGCAAGAAAACACACGGGACTGACGGAACTGATAGAGACTAAGTCGATGGCAGAGCGAAAGGCCAAGATGATCGAGCTGGCTGATGCTTTTGTGGCTCTGCCGGGAGGTATCGGAACTCTCGATGAGATAACGGAAGTAATGTCGCTTTCTAGCTTGGGGATAATAAGTGGTCCGATAGTTCTTTTTGATACAAATGGTTACTACAGGCCGTTAAAAGCAGTTTTAGACAACATACTGAGCGCTGAATTCGGACGACGCGAGTACTTTGAGAACGTGCTCCTGTCGGAGGAGATGCAGGAGATTGCAGGCTTTTTGGGAGGCAGCAGTGACTGATAAGAACGTTGAATATTATGACAAGAACGCCGACAGCTTTTTTGCCGGATCGATCAATGCTGATATGTCTGATGACAGGCAGAGATTCCTGAACTATATTCCCGCAGGCGGAAGGATTCTGGATGCAGGCTGTGGAAGCGGTAGAGACAGCAAGGCCTTTCTTGATGCGGGATATGAGGTCGTTGCTTTTGATGCTTCATCAGAAATGCGCAAGAGGGCTTCTGAATACATTGGCAGAGAGGTGCTGGATCTGCGCTTTGAAGATATCTCTTTTGACAATGAATTTGATGGCATCTGGGCGAGCGCGTCACTTCTTCATGTTCCATTGGAGGAACTGCCGGATGTAATGCGCAAGATGCGAAGGGCGTTGAAGGACCGTGGCGCGATCTATGCGTCATTCAAGTATGGCGAGGGAACAACCGCAAGAGGAGAGAGGCTGTTTAGTGATTTCACGGAGAAGAGCATCGTTCCACTATTTGGGAATGCGGGATTTGAGCTCGTAAGTTGCGACGTTGGTCCGGATTCCAGGCCCGGCAGAGAAAATGAGATGTGGGTCAGTGTGATTGGAGTGGGACGATGAAAATGAGACAAAAACTTGTTGCGATACTGGCAGTGCTGATGGTTGCGGCACTTTCCGGATGTGGTCAAAAAGACGTGAATATAATTGGCGGGGCAGACGGGCCGACAACTATTTTTCTGGGCGATAAGATTGGTGAGTCTGACAGCTATACACAGATTGATCAGGAGACGGCTAAGCTTATGATGGAGCTTGATGACGGACATGTGATTGTGGATGTCAGAAGACAGGATGAGTATGACGCGGGGCATATACCCGGAGCAATCTTGATCCCTAACGAGAGCATAATGGATTCGCAGCCGGAAGAATTGCCGGATCTAAACCAGGTGATCCTTGTGTATTGCAGAACCGGAAGGCGTAGCAAGGAAGCTTCTCAGAAGCTGTATGATATTGGATATACGAATGTTTACGAGTTTGGCGGAATCGTTGATTGGACCGGAGAGGTTGTTACTGACTGAAGGAGGACGACATGAGCAGATTAAAAGAGCTTAGAGCATACGTGGACAAGAAGATAAACAAGATGGATGATGAGGACAAGCGAACAAGCGCAACCGCGCATTTGTACGGAGTATCTCTTGCAGCACAGATGTTGGCTAAAAAAAGAAGGCTGGATCCGGAACTGGCTGCTATGGCCGGAATGCTTCATGATCTTCATGCTTACAAAACCGGCTCTTATGATGATCACGCTCATCTTGGCGCAGATCTGGCAAGGAAGGTGCTTGGTAAGCTTGAACTTACAACGCCTGAAGAGACCGATATCATCTGCTCTGCCATCTATCATCATGATGACAAGGCAGCGGTGGACAGTCCAATGGATGAACTGTTGAAGGATGCAGATGTCATAGATCATTGCTTTAAGGATTCGTCAAAGCCTATAAAAGAAAAAGAGCAGAAGAGATATGATGCTCTGTGTAAGGAGCTTGGACTGTAGGTACGGATATGACAGAAAAACAGATTGAGTGGTCAAAAAAGCGTGATGAACTGGTGTCCGCCATAAGAAATCTCGGATTTCCCAAAGAGCTTGGCGAGCAGATTGCCAAACAGCTTGGGAGCCCCAAGGCGATGGATAGGATGCTGGCTTATCTCTACAATGTTAAGCCCCGGACAGCTGAGCTGATCGTGGATGAGATGCTGGCTATCTGCAGTGATATAGATACCTGGCACAACAAGAAAGCTGCTGAAGAAGCTAATGCCAAGTACAATGAAATGCTGTACTATGGCCTGGGTACGGAGGATGAGGATTAGGTATGTGGTTCATATTTGCTTTACTATCTGCAATATTTGCAGCGTTAACTTCGATACTGGCGAAAATCGGAATTGAGGGAGTCAATTCAAACCTCGCTACAGCTATAAGAACAATGGTGGTAGTTGTCATGGCCTGGGGAATGGTTTTTTTGACGAGTGCCCAGAGCGGAATTGCTGAAATCAGCAAAAAGAGCTGGATGTTTCTGATATTGTCAGGACTTGCTACCGGAGCATCATGGTTATGCTATTACAAAGCGCTTCAGGTTGGTGAGGCGTCTAAGGTTGTTCCTATAGATAAACTCAGTGTTGTGATCACACTCATACTGGCTTTTGTATTTTTGCATGAACAGTTTACAGTGAAGTCTGCAATCGGCTGCGCATTGATTGGCGCCGGGACCTTGCTCATGGTTTTGTGATGTGTTTTGAAATGGCTGAAATCCAGGATAGGAGAGATGTGACAATATGTTTTTTATAATGGGAATTAGTGATGGCAGGAAGGACTTTTCTTTTAACCAACTG
The DNA here is from genome assembly GCA_017445665.1 of Butyrivibrio sp. GTDB lineage: Bacteria > Bacillota > Clostridia > Lachnospirales > Lachnospiraceae > Butyrivibrio. Next base: position 6,349 of record JAFSTR010000001.1, read on the forward strand.
GTGACTTGCGCTATCTGCGGAAAATATGGACGGTTCAATGTGTTCATGACATATACGGTGCTATCGCTTTTCTTTATACCGACGATCAAGTGGAACAAGCGGTACTACGTACAGACAAGCTGCTGCGGAACAGTTTATGAACTGGATCCTGAGATCGGAAAGGCTATCGCCAGAGGCGAAGAGGTTGAGATCCTGCAGTCTCATCTGACAAGAGTCATGAATGGAAGCGGATTTGCTGCCGGATACAAGAAGTGCAGACAGTGCGGATATGAGACGACGGAAGACTTTGATTTCTGCCCTAAGTGTGGGACGAGGTTTTGAATATTGTGAGTTACAGGCCCCTGACTTTATGTAGTCAGGGGCTTTAGACTATAGATAAAGTGGGCTGGTCGTTTCTGAGCTGTTTTGGCACGGATAAGAGTACGCCAAAAACTTTAGTTCTGAGATTTTCTATATATACGCTGAAAAGTGGCCGAGTAGTATGGAAAAGCCAAGGATTAAAAATTTGCACAAGGGTCTTTTTCTATATATACGCTGAAAAGTAGCCGTGTAGTATGGAAAAGCCAAGTACCAAAAAATCTTGCCACTCATATTTTCTATATATATCGCCAAAAGTGCCTCTATGGTATGGAAAAATCGTATACTATACAGATCGACATGCGAAAATGGTCCCCTGACTCCGTCCCTGGGGACCACCACCTTGACGCCCCTGACTTTTTGAAGTTGGGGGCTTGATTTTTTTAGAAACAATATTATAATAACGATTGTACGCAATTTAATGATATAAAATACATGAGGTAAGTAGGAGGTAACTTAAATTGAAAAATACAGGTTTATTAGTAGCATGTGCATTTGTATTTGGCGTAATGGTCGGAATCCACAGAAGAGTAATCAAGGCTGTTATTACAGGAAGCCCAATGCCTGAAGCTCCTGCCAGTCATTTTTGGGTGAAGGATCATAGAACAGAAGAAGGATCAGAAAATGAGTAAGATAGAAGTCCGTTATTGTTCAAGAACAAAATTCGGAAATACAAGAAGAATCGCAGAGGGGATTGCTGAAGGCGCAGGAACGAAGGCAGTCAGTATAGATGACGAGCCAAAACTTACAGAGAAGGCAGACATTCTTTTCCTGGGCGGAGCTCCCTATGCAAACATCATGGCACCTGAGCTTAGAGAGTATGCTGAGAATCTGGATCCTGCCATGGTGGGGCGGATAGTTCTTTTCACCACATCTAACTGGTCCAGGAGAACAGTTCTCGCACTCAAGAAGATATTTAAAGACAAGGGCATCACAGTCGCTGAGGATTACTTCTATGCGCATATGCTGAACATAGATGGCAAGATCGAGGCAGCTAAAAAGTTTGGCGCAGAGAATTGCTGATATTGATAGAGAAGGGCTTAGATCAGCGGACATAGTAGTGTCTGCCGAGCCATTTTGATAAGCCGTCAAGGCCCGGGTAAACGATACGCTCGGAGACATTCTGGTGATCGAGCATATCCCTGATCTGCCAGCGGATTTCCTTTTTTATGATATAGCGGACGGTCTTTTCCGTGTGCGCATCAAGGAATCCCTCAATATCATGCATATCTGTAGGGATTACAGAGAAGAATGAGTACTGATTGACGATGCGGACATCTACGGACGGCGGCTCGATCATGAGCATGGCCGATGACCCCATGTCTTTGTCGTACATATCAAGGCTCTCGCAGGCTTCCGAGAGCATATCTACAGAGAAAACCGTAGTGTTGTACTTCTCTGAGATCTTCCTGTACTTTTCGGGCAGGAGGTCGTGAAGCTCATGAATATCAGAGCGCCAAACACAACTGTCTCTTTGCTCCATGTCTTCAAGGTCGTTTTCTGTGCATGAAAAGTGAAGAGCGATAAGCGGAGAGAAGGACCAGTCCAGAAGCCTCGTGGGAAGGCCATGGTGCTGCCCGAAGATCATCTGCCTCCACACAGAATTTTCAATCGATGGTTCCTCTAAAACCGCATATTTTGTGAAGTTCCTGAGCATGCACGGCTCAAGCTCTTTTTGCTTATCCTTACAGTTCCTGGCAAGGCTTGTCGTCAGCTTAAAGGAAGCATCCGGCTGCCCACGGTAAACAAACAGATTTCTGTTCCTCTTAAGGTCAGATCTGAATTCCTGCTCGTTGAGCAGCTCATACAGATGGTCCATGTCTTCAATGTAAACTGTTCTGATCATACTCGTTGCCTCCTATAGTTTAATGATAACATAGAAACTGTATAGCGTTAATTTCTTAAGGTTTTCTTGTTGCGGTGAATTTTCCACGATTTTATAATTAAAGAGGCCATCGAGAATAGGCATTGGAGGGATGAGTATATGCATTTCCGAGAGATTGTGGAGGCAGAACGTAATAAGGGAATCGAGCAGGGAATCGAACAGGGAATCGAGCAGGGAATCGAAGCTTTTATCCTTGATAAGTTGGAAGATAATGTCCCTCGTGAGACAATTATCCAAAGGCTCATGAAGAGATTTGAACTTACTCAGGAAAAAGCTACTGAGTACGTGGATAAGTATACCACCTGATTGGAGAACGATTTTTAAGAGGAGGACCATATGGCAGAGGGAGCAGGAAAGATCAGCTTTGGTATCTATGCATGCTCCCCTGAAGACAGCTCTTTTACCGCAGAATTTACTGACATGGCTCTGACAGAGTGTGCCTGGAAGGCCTATGACGGCCAGCAGGCAGACTATTAAAGCAAACAGTTGATCAATATCCCTTGGCTGAGAGTTTTCTCCAGATGAATATGCCTGCTACAACAGCTGCTAAGCTGAGTACAGCAAAGATTCTCTGCATTGTGACTTTTGATTTGTAGGTACTTGCGATGAAAGCCTCGTAGTCCTCAGAGTTCGGCATGAACTTGAGTACACGTGTATGAACTTCATCTGAGAGCGGGTTATGCTCAAGAACGTTGCCGTAATAGGATAGGCCTTGGTTTGAAGGAGATGTAAGATAAAATACTCCGGAAATGGAAAAGCCGTTGATCGAATAATCTTCTTCGTTCAGCGATTCCTTAAAATCCTTGTAAAAAGGATCATCTTTGGTAACATCGAGAAGTACATAGTGAACGGAGCCTGTACCGTCCTTGAATGTTGAAAGACAATAGGTATTCTGCATATGATTGCCGGTGGAGTGCACCTGGATCGGCGTCAGATCCTCAATTGCAAAAAGCTGTGCATCGTCAGCTTTGTCGTAATCATCGGATGCACTGTAAAATGCGTTCTCGGGATTGTATTTGCTCTTCAGTGAGTCCATGTCATATAAAAAACAAAAGAAACATACAATACCTGCGAAAATCATGAAAAACGGGATGAATTTAGGTCCCTTTGGATAAAAAATGATCATAAATAATAAATAACCTCCAACATTTGCTTTTTTTCCAAAGAGATAGTATAACCTCCCGGGAGGGAATAATCAAAGGAAATTGATGGAACATACCATTAAGAATAAGTATAATTAAGCCGTAGCATTTGTATGTGAAAAAATGCTGCGGCATTGTTTTAGAGAGGTCCCTCCGGGCACTTGCCCGAAGGGCTGTGTGTTATGAAAGTGTTATGAAAAGCGTGGGGTCAAGAAGTTTTGCCCTCCTTGATGATCTTATGATAAATCCCCAACTTAAAACGAACCTTAAAATGTTGTGAATAAAATGTGAATGACAGACAGTATGCCAGACGAACATAAATGAGGATCAGATATGAAGGAAATTTTAGTATGTCTTTTGGGAAAAGAGGATGAGGTGCTTACAAAGCAGATCTCCATGCTGAGTGAAAGGCATCATGCTGATGTCAGGAGAATTTCTTTTGACGAGGCAGATGGCTGTATTGCGGAGGGAGATGGAGATGTCTTTTTCATAAGCGATGATGAGGCTATGCTGGACAAAGCCCGGGCTAAGGGGATGGCTGTCAACAGCCCTCAGAAGATGCGGGAGTCTTATGAAAAGGCGATGGAAATGTTAAAGGCACTGGGCGGAAGGCCTCAGCAGTGATGAATGGAGTGGCAAAGAAATCATGAAGCGATACAGGCTTTGTTTTTATGGAATAGTTCAGGGAGTGGGCTTTAGATTTACGGCAAGACACGCTGCGGATATGTACCGGCTGACGGGCTATGTCAGGAATGAGTACGACGGTTCGGTGACCTGTGAAGTTCAGGGGGATGATGAGGCAATCGACAGATTTGTTGCCACCATCAGAAGTGGCAGGTTCATCGACATTTCAGATATCGACAGGAAGGAACTTAGTGTGATCCCTGACGAGAGGTCTTTTGAGGTGAAGTTCCATTAATGGAGGTGGCCCTGTGTAGGTATATTTCATGATATACATACACAGGGCTTTTTAAAATGGCCTAACAGGAGACTTGGTCCTGAAACAATCGGATTTAGTTGAGAAAATAAAGGAACTGGAGGGCAATGAGTCCTGCGATAAAAGCTGCTGACAGGATATTCGTTATGCCCTTCATGACACTTCTTGGATCCTTGTAACGGCCAAGCAGATACATTGCGTCATATGTTTTCGGGATGGGTTTACCATAGCTTCTTAAGGTTACCTGTTCATTGTTCAACGGCGTATCCTCCGCGAGCGCCCGAGGCGTTCAGAGACCCATAACCACTAAATCTTGTATCTTTAAAATTATTATATACAATATATTCTAAAATGAGCATAAAGAAATATTAAAAAATTCTGAACTGGGTTATAATCATAGATAATATGCGGAGGATGAGATGAACATTCAGATTTTCGGAACTAAAAAGTGCAATGATACCAAAAAGGCAGAGCGTTTTTTCAAGGAGCGCGGGATTAAATATCAGTTCATTGATATGAAGGAAAAGGGCATGAGCAAAGGCGAGCTGACATCGGTAGCAAACGCCAACGGAGGAATCATGGCCATGGTCAATCCCGATGCCAAGGACAAAGATGCTGTGGCGCTGATTCAGTACATCGCTGATGAGGACAAGCTTGAGAAGCTCCTTGAGACTCAGCAGATAATTAAGACTCCGGTTGTCAGAAACGGGAAGCAGTCTACACTTGGCTACCAGCCTGATGTGTGGAAGAAGTGGGAGTGAGTATGAGCGAAATTGAAAGACTTAAGACAATTGTGGAAAAGCTAAGGAGCGAGGACGGCTGCCCCTGGGACAAGGCGCAGACTCACGAGAGCTTAAAACCCGGATGCATCGAGGAGGCAGCAGAGGTGCTGGGCGGGATCAATATATTGAAAGAGACCGGAGATGCGGACAACCTGAAAGAGGAGCTGGGAGATCTTTTACTGCAGATCATGTTCCACGCAGTGATGGCAGAGGAAGAAGGCCTTTTCACATTTGAAGACGTTGCCCGGACCGTTTCAGACAAGATGGTCAGACGGCATCCTCACGTGTTCGGCGACATGCAGTTTGCCACGGATGAGGAGCTTCACGCCGCCTGGGCCGAGATCAAGCGCAAGGAAAAAGAGGGCAGGGAATGGCAGGCGGATTATCTTCCAGGAGCTTTTAACGAGGCAGAAGAGCTGATCCGGAGGGCCAGGGAGAGAAAAGGATTTTGAATATATTTTGCAAATGAGAGGAGAAGTTTTGCGATGCAGGGGAAATATCCGGTGGTAACACTTTGTGGAAGTACAAGGTTCAAGGACCAGTTCATGGAGGCGCAAAAGAGACTTACCCTTGAGGGCAACATTGTCATAAGCGTAGGCTTGTTCGGGCACTCCGGCGACAGCGAGGTCTGGGAGAACATGGATGAGGGTACGCTGACACGGACAAAAGAGATGCTTGATGAAATGCACAAGGCCAAGATCGATATGGCGGATTCAATCTTCGTCATAAATGTCGGAGGCTACATAGGATCAAGTACCAGGAGCGAGATTGATTACGCGCTCGCCCACGGAAAAGAGGTAAGATATTTGGAAGAGGGCTGAGGCCCTCTTTTTGTATGTGCTTAACATGTGAAGGGTAAAAACTTGAAAAATCAGAGGGAATGAATATATAATTAGTTGTGTTAGCAGATGCTAACAAGATGAGGGACAATATAAGGAGGAGTGTTATGAAAGCAGATTATAAAAACTGGATGCCAAAAGGCATGGTAATGGGCAGTGGGTGCTCAGCTGCGGTGTTTCTGATATTGAGCATAGTATTTGCGCTGGCGCCGATATCCGGTGGCGTGCAGAAAGTTCTTTTACCGATTCTTCTGATCATGACTGTGCTGTGCCTGTTCGTAACGATATGGATGTATCTCATGTACAGGGCATTTTCCTACAACGGAAGCAGGAAGATGTCAAAGCAGATAATTGACGGAGTTGCGGCGTACGTGAATGTACCGGATGGAGGTAAGGGACTTGATGTAGGCTGCGGAAGCGGAGCGCTGACAATAGCCTGTGCCAAACGAAATCCGAAGGCTTCTTTTACTGGAATAGACAGATGGGGCAAGGAGTATGCCTCTTTTAGCAAGAATCTGTGCGAGAGCAATTCAAAAGCAGAAGGTGTAGGGAACACATCATTCATACAGGGAGATGCGACGATGCTTCCTTTTGAGGATGAGACCTTTGATGCGGTGACCAGCAATTACGTATATCACAATATTCCAAGCAGGGACAGGCAGGCGATACTGCTGGAAACTCTGCGTACTCTTAAAAAGGGCGGTACCTTTGCGATACATGACATCATGTCAAAGGCTAAATACGGAGACATGCAGTCTTTTGTCCAGAAGCTCAAGGATATGGGTTACAGCGAAGTTAAACTTGTGGACACGACAAACGGTATGTTCATGAGCAAGTGGGAATCAACCTGGATGGGACTTTCAGGTTCGTCAATTCTTATGGGAAGGAAGTAAGCAGGAGATGCTTTTAACGATATTTCTGGCCATAGTTTTTTGTGTGGCGATAACACTGATGATGTTCGCTGCAGTTGCGTTCATTCAGGACAAAAAGTTCTTTTCCTCGGCTCCGAAGGAGGCTCAGGAGGCCATCCGGCCCAGGGAAAAGGAATTGTTCTACGGCGCGAGGGTCATCGGATGGACTCTGATGGTCTTCAGCTTCCTGATGATACTGGGAGTGGGCGTCATCTCCATATGGGACGGCTTTCGCAGCGGGTTTACGTTTTGGCATTTTTTCGTAAGATTCGTGCTGATTTTCAGCGTCTATAAGATTTACGACATGATCTGCTTCGATTATTTTCTGCTCATGAAGTATAAGTTCTTCCAGTTTTATTTTCCTGAGGTTGAGAGCGTATACGCGAACAGAAAGTACGGCTACAATATAAAGAGCCAGCTCTTAAAGCTGCTGGTCATATTCCCGGCTGCCTCTGCTTTGACAGCGTGGGTGTGCTCACTGTTTTGAGCCCCTGACTCCGTCCCCAGGGATCATTTGGGGGCTTTTTATTTTGGGGAAAAGAATATATGATAAGTACAACATAGACTTGTGGCCGGATTCCGAAAGGAGGATGCCTGTGAAATCTATTCTGATCAAGGACACGACAAGAGAAGAGCGCGAACAGATAATAAAGAACTCTCTGGACTGCGGAGGCGGTTGCGAGAACTGTTCTTCATGCTGGCTTGGCGGCGGTAATCCCTGGGATATCTATCAGGATTACATCGACGGCAAGAAAGAGATCCGCGAGATCAACATGGAGTACATGGAGAAGTACCGCCAGGACAGGCAGATCCACTAAGGAGGTCACTATGGGCATCGCACCTGAAATTGCAGAATCCACCGACGAAGAGCGCAGGGCCTACATCAAGCAGCGCTTTCCTTGTATTGCAGACTGCGACATGTGCGGACTGTGCAAGGTCTTTCGCGGCAAAGATGCTGAGACGGCCTACAAGGAGTACATCGATGGGGAGAAATCCTTCCTTGAAGTCTCCGCATACTATAGATAAGAAGTCAAAAGAACCGTTCCTGTGACCTATGAGTCAAACTGTAACGTTCCTGGTGATTCATGACTTATGTGTCAAACTGTAACGTCCCCGGTGACACAAAATTCTCTTGAAATTCCAGAAAAGAATGATACAATTAGATTGTACACAATGCAAAACAATCATTTATAATGGATTTAAGAGAGGTTCCACATATGAATACAATTACAAAGACTCAGAGAGCATTAAGCTACGCGCTTAAAATAGTAGTTATCCTGTCTGCAGTCATCGGAACACTGATCAGCTACCTTGCAGGTCGAAACTCCTTCATGGGTGGAAGGCACGTGTTCATGTACTTCACGATCCAGTCGAACATACTGATGGCGGTCATCTCCGGCTATGGACTTTATCTTTTGCTAAAAGAAAAAGAGATAACCGGGAGATGGTATACGATAAAATTCGTGGGAACAGTGTCCATCACGCTTACAGGCTTTGTGTTTGCTTTTATGCTGGCTCCGATCCTGGGTGATAACGCCTGGAATTTCCAGAACACGCTGACGCACCTGATCGTTCCGCTGGCTTCGGTAATAGATTTCTTCGTGATGAGCGACGCAACTAAGATCAAGAAGACAAGTGTCTTTTACGTCACGATTCCGCCTATCCTCTACGTGATATACGCAGGGATTGGCTTTGTGAACAACTGGCAGTTTGCTGAAGGCGCCAACTACCCTTACTTTTTCCTGAATTGGGGAAGCGAGGCCGGCGCATTCGGCTTTACAGACGAGCTCCCGTTCATGGGCAGCGTCTGGTGGATACTTGTGCTATTGATTTTTCTGATGATAGTGGGTTATGCTTATCTTGCAGTTGCTGATCTGATCAGCAAGAGAAGAAGGTAGGCTCGTCTGCTCCGGAACCACATCCCACGCGTTCCTGAATACTGAAGGCAAGTCCATCAGAATGAAACAGGAATTTCCTGAATTTTATGAAAAACTCTGCAGTCTTGCAGAATGATATATTAAGGGGGAAAAGAAATATGAAATGCTGTATCGCTTATGCTTCAACTCACCACGGTAACACCAAGAAGGTTGTAGATGCTATCGCCAAGGAATTTGATGTCGATCTCATCGATGTAACTGCTGTTCAGGAAAAAGACCTTTCGGAGTATGATCTTATCGGATTTGCGTCAGGAATATATGCAGCCCAGTTCCATCAGCAGGTTAAGAATTTCGCCCAGAAGAACCTTCCGGAGAACAAAAAGATCTTTTACATAATGACCAGTGCTATGAATAAGGATTTCTCCAAATCCATGGCTGATTCTGTAAAGGGTAAAAACGCAGAAGTTGTCGGCAAGTTCACCTGCCACGGATACAACACCTTCGGACCTTTCAAGCTTGTCGGCGGAACATCCAAGGGACATCCCGACGAGAACGACCTTAAGGATGCTGTTGAGTTCTTCAGAAGCCTTGTAAGAGTCGGCAGAGCAGAGTGATCAGTTTTAATAATATGAAAAACTAAGCAGCCATGGAGTAATCTGTGGCTGTTTTTTTGCTATAATGGGTGAAGTGGAGGAGTACAGGACATGAGAAAATTCAAGATAACATTCAATTCTCCGGTGGTACTGGGATTCATATTCATCAGCCTGGCAGTTCTGGTGTTGGGTATCGCAACGCTGGGCAAGAGCAATGAGCTCCTGTTCATGACGTATCATTCATCGCTGGCAAACCCGCTTACTTACGTGAGATTTTTTACCCATGTGCTTGGACACAGCGGCTGGGCGCATTACATCGGCAATGCATCTTATATTCTGCTGCTTGGACCGATGCTTGAGGAAAAATACGGCTCCGGAAGGATCCTTCAGGTGATACTGATCACAGCAGCCGTAACGGGGATCGTGAATTACATCCTGTTCTGGGATGTGGCTTTATGTGGAGCAAGCGGCGTTGTTTTTGCATTTATTCTTCTGACATCATTTACAAGTTTTAAGAACGGAGAAATTCCGCTGACATTCATTCTTGTGGCCATTGTCTTTATCGGGCAGCAGGTGTATGAAGGTCTTTTCCTTCAGGATGATATCTCAAACCTTTCACACATCATCGGTGGTGTGATCGGCGCAGTTGTAGGATATAGATTAAACAAGAAGAGATAAAAGAGAAGAATATTATGAAAATGATCAAGATGTTCATGGCAGTTGCGGCGGCAATTGCCCTAGTAGGCTGCGGAAGTGAGCCTGCGCCTGAGATGAAGCAGGTTGACGGCATGCTTCCTGAGAAGACAGAGCAGGTAAAAGAGACTGAGGCGGCCGCCGAAGCTTCTGAAGAAGTTACACTCGGTGTTCCTCAGGTAAAAGACGGAGTTCTTCAGTCCGGAGAAGATGTTGCCGAGGTCCACTTCGAGTGGGATCCGGTGGAAGGTGCGGACGGATACGAAGTCTCAGTGACCAATAAGTATTATGCGGAAAAAGAGTACAGAGAGCCCGCGGAAACAGTTGAGACCACAGACACGGTCTATGTGGACAGCGCACAGGACTACTTTGATTTCAGAATACAGGTCAGAGCATTTAAGGGCGATGGCGCCGACAGAGTATATGGGGACTGGAGCTCTTTTGCAGAAGGCAGTGCCTATGAAAAGACAACGCTGACCTGCGGCGGAGCTTTGGGAGAGCTGTCTGTCACTGTTCCCGAGTCCTGGAAAGCTGAGGTTTCGACAGCAGATGATGAGAAGATTGCTTGCGGTAATTACGGATTTATCCTGACGCCGGACACCGCTGATGAGGGACACTTAGAGGTCTTTTGCTCAGACAGCTTTGGAGTTTGCGGAACAGGACTTAAGAGCGAGGAGACAGAGCTGGCGGGGCAGAAAGCCCACATCGGTACCTATGATGACCACGAGCACTGGGATTTCATCATTATCGGTGAGGATAAGCCTCAGATAATCGTGCAGAGCATTGGCTGCGATTCATGGCTGAGCTTTCAGTGGGAGGACGCCATGGCTGTGCTGGATACACTTAAACTTGATACAAGCAAAACGGAAGGTTGAGGGGATGAGAACACTTTTTATCGGAAACAGTCACACTTACTACAACGACATGCCTAAGATGTTCAAGGACATCTGCGCTGAGAACGGCATAGACATGCAGGTTACCATGCTGACCAAAGGCGGAATGGGATTTGATTACCACGCTGAGAACGAGCAGACCAGGTTCAACATTCTCTTTGGGGACTACGACTTCATCATTTTGCAGCACGTGGCGCACCCCATGGGAGAGTTCGAGGTCATGGAGGCAGCAGCCGACAAGATCATGGGCTGGATCAGGCAGACAGGGGCTGTTCCCTGCTATTACATGACCTGGGCAGAGGAATATAATGAAGGTTTTCAGCCGGAGATGTCAGCAAGATACAGAAAGCTCGCCAAGAAGCACAACTGCCTGGTTGCACCGGTTGGCGAGAAGTGGTGGGAGGAGATCAGGAGAAACCCTGACGTAGACCTCTTTTTCACAGACAGAAGACACGCATCACCGGCGGGCTCAAAGCTTGTGGCTAAGACCATATTTGAGACGCTCAAAGATGAGATTGATAAGAGATGCAAGTAAGACCATAGAGACCAAAGGAGGAAGAAGACATGCCATTCATTTCAACAAAGACTAACGTGACCGTGAACAAGGAAAAAGAGACAGAGCTCAAGCAGCGTCTGGGACAGGCAATAGCTATACTTCCCGGAAAGAGCGAAAGCTGGCTCATGCTGGCTATCGAAGGGGATGTGCCCATGTACTTCAGGGGCGATGATTCTCAGCCTACAGCATTCATTGAAGTTAAGATCTTCGGCAGCGCTCCATCGGATGCCTACGGCAGGATGACAAAAGAGCTGACGGATATCTATGGAGATGTTCTGGGAATTGCGCCGGATCACATGTATATCCGCTACTTTGGATCGGATGACTGGGGATGGAACGGAAGCAATTTCTGATCGTTAAAAGCAGCGATCAGGCGGACTGTTCAGAAAATAAGGAGAGACGAGATGGAAACCTGGTACTACACCGTAGTCAGCATTGACGGGGACTACGCCAATTTAAAGAGAACAGATATTGAGTCAGATGACTTAAAACTTGTGGCGAGAGCTCTTTTGCCGGAAGGGATTGCAGAAGGCACCAATCTGAAATATGAGCTCATGCAGTATTCGATAGTATGATGAAATATAATAATTACATTTTTGACTTATACGGGACGCTGATCGATATCCACACGGATGAGGAACAGCCGCAGCTTTGGCAGTTCATGGCGGATTACCTTGAGGAGAATTTCGGCACTTTGTATGATGCCGGGGAGCTCAGGGCAGATTATCTGAAGATCTGCAGAGAAGAGGAAAAGAGCCTTGGAGAGCGGAACGGCAGCAGGTATCCCGAAATAAAGATTGAGTGGGTATGGAGCAGACTTATCGGCAAGCCTTGCACGGAGGCTGAGATGCGCAGGCTCTGCAACGCCTTCAGGGATGAGTCCCGGGATAAACTGGAGAGGTACGAGGGCGTGACCGAGACTCTTGCGGCCATCAGGAAATCCGGTGGCAGGGTGTTTCTTTTGTCCAACGCTCAGCGGCTCTTTACGGAAAAAGAGCTTGAGACTACCGGTCTGACGCAGTACTTTGACGACATCTTTATCTCCTCGGACCTTGAGATAAAAAAGCCTGATAAAAACTTTCTTCTGGCCCTGATCGACAAGCACGGCCTTAAAAAAGAGGAGTGCGTTATGGTGGGCAACGAGGTCCTGGCGGACGTGGGAGTTGCAAGTGTCGCTGGCATCGATGCCATATATCTGAATACTTATAACCACACTGATGAAGAGATCAAAAGGGATCTGAAGTTATGCTGCGCTGATGCTGACAGAGTCACTATTGTGGACGATGGGGACATCAGGCGGTGCATTTTTTGAGTGAGACAGTGGGTGAGTCAGTGGGGACGTTGGCTTTGGCAGTTTTGGACCCTGGGGACGGAGTCAGTGGCTCATTTTTTCAAAAGCTTGTAATCATCATGTTTTTCTCACAAAAAATGAGCCAC
>JAFSTR010000102.1 GCA_017445665.1 Butyrivibrio sp.
AAAGCGAATCTTGTGGTTACAACTGTCTATAAATGTGATTGTCTTTTAAGGGGGTTACTTATGAAAATCATTAAGAGAAGTGGTAAAGAGGTTGCTTTTGACGTAGGTAAGATCATTGCAGCTATAGAAAAGGCCAATAACGAAGTTACTGAGGAGAAGAAGCTTACAGCCGGACAGATCAGCGATATCGCTACCGGAGTTGAGAAGCTTTGCGCTACTCTTACTCGTGCTGCCAGTGTCGAGGAAATTCAGGACATGGTTGAGGATGGCCTCATGAGAGCAGGCAAATATGATGTTGCCAGAAAGTATATCACATACCGCTACAAACATGCTCTGGTCAGAAAGTCCAACACAACAGACGAGCAGATCATGTCTCTTATTGAATGCAATAACGAGGAAGTTAAGCAGGAAAATTCCAATAAGAACCCCACTGTAAACAGTGTTCAGAGAGATTATATGGCCGGAGAGGTATCCAAGGATATCACAAAGAGATTCCTTCTTCCGGAGGATGTGGTAAAGGCTCACGAAGAAGGCCTTATCCATTTCCACGATTCAGATTACTTCGCTCAGCATATGCACAACTGCTGTCTTGTTAACCTTGAAGACATGCTTCAGAACGGAACAGTTATTTCCGAGACAATGATAGAGCGTCCCAAGAGCTTTTCAACAGCCTGCAACATTGCAACACAGGCAATAGCGCAGATCGCAAGCTCACAGTACGGCGGACAGAGCATCACATTATCTCATCTGGTTCCTTTCGTCGATGTCAGCAGACAGAAATTCCGCAAGGAAGTATCTCTGGAGTTTGAGACTGCCGGTGTTAAAGTCAACAAGAAGCAGGTTAACGAGATTGCTGAGATGAGGGTCAAAAAAGAGATTGAGAGAGGATGCCAGGTAATTCAGTATCAGGTAATCACTCTTATGACTACAAACGGTCAGGCGCCTTTCATCACTGTATATATGTACCTGGATGAGGTTCCCGAGGGCCAGCAGAGAGATGACCTTGCACTTGTGATCGAGGAGATGCTCAAGCAGCGCATCCTTGGAGTCAAGAATGAGAAGGGACAACTCATTACACCTGCATTCCCTAAGCTTATCTATGTACTTGATGAAGATAATATCCATGAGGATTCCAAGTACTGGTACCTTACAGAACTTGCTGCTAAATGTACAGCCAAGAGACTGGTTCCGGATTACATTTCAGCAAAGAAGATGAAAGAGCTCAAGAAAGGTGATGTATATCCATGTATGGGATGCAGATCCTTCCTTACACCTGACAGTGAGGAGAACGCAGAAGGTCTTTGCAACAAAGGCAATAAAGCTCATGCCATGAATTACAAAGAGGGAGATCACAAGTACTATGGCCGTTTCAACCAGGGCGTTGTAACCATCAACCTTGTGGATGTTGCCTGCTCCTCATTCAAAAATGAAGATAAGTTTTGGGAAATCATGGAAGAGAGGACAGAGCTCTGCAAGAGAGCGCTTATGTGCCGTCACAACAGACTTCTTGGAACACCTTCAGATGTGGCACCTATTCTTTGGCAGAACGGTGCTCTTGCAAGACTTCAGAAGGGCGAAGTTATTGATCCGCTCCTTTACGGCAACTATTCAACAATATCACTTGGTTATGCGGGACTTTGCGAGTGTACCAAGTATATGAAGGGCGTATCACATACCGATCCTCGCGGAAAAGATTTTGCTCTTAAAGTAATGCAGTTCCTTAACGACAAGTGTGCAAAGTGGAGAGCAGAGACAAATATTGCTTTCAGTCTTTACGGAACTCCGCTTGAGTCTACAACATATAAGTTTGCTAAAGCACTTCAGAAGCGTTTTGGAATTATTCCTGAAGTTACAGACAAAAACTACATTACAAACAGTTACCATGTTCATGTAACCGAGCAGATTGATGCTTTCACAAAGCTCAAATTTGAGTCAGAGTTCCAGGCACTTTCTCCCGGAGGAGCTATCAGCTATGTTGAAGTTCCTGATATGAACAGCAACATCGAGGCTGTAATCTCAGTTATGAAGTACATCTATGATAATATTATGTACGCTGAGCTCAACACAAAATCTGACTACTGTCAGTGCTGCGGTTACGATGGAGAGATCAAGATCGTAACAGATACAGACGGCAAGCTTGTTTGGGAGTGCCCTAACTGTGGCAACCGTGACCAGAGCAAGATGAACGTAGCAAGACGTACTTGCGGATACATCGGAACTCAGTATTGGAACCAGGGACGTACTCAGGA
>JAFSTR010000103.1 GCA_017445665.1 Butyrivibrio sp.
GAAGCGCGCATCGCTGGCAGCGATGAGGTCACGAGTTCGAATCTCGTAAGCTCCACCATGGACACTTAGCTCAGTTGGGAGAGCACCTCCTTGACGTGGAGGGGGTCAGGGGTTCGAGTCCCTTAGTGTCCACCATATCTGCTTCGAAAATGCCTGTAAAATGGAGCCTGCTGAAAAACCCCTTGCCATTGACTTGGGATTTAATTCGCAGAGCTGATTGAAGGCTTAAAAGACCCATTGCGAAAAACAGTGGGTTTTTTATTTGTCAGATGGTGATTTTTTACTAAAAAAGGCCGGAAAAGCCTTTACACTAGCTGCTAGTTATGATATAATTAGTTCAGATAAAGGAAGTACTGATATGGCGGAAAGTAAATTCAATAAAAGTGAATATGATATGGATTATCAGAAGAATCATAAGTCCAGAATGACCTTATGGTTCAATAACGATAAGGATGAAGATATCCTTTCCTGGCTTAATGAAGTTGAGATGAATAAATCAGAGTACATCAGAGATCTCATCCGTCAGGATATGAATAAGAATAAGAAGAAGGCAGGTAAATAATATGATCGCAAAAGCTGAAATTCCTCTTTCCCCTTATATGGATCTGTATGATATCGTCGTTCCGCAAGACCACGAGTTAAGAAAGATAAAAAGTCTCGTGGATTTTTCTTTTGTCGAAGATATGTTAAGAGATGCCTATACCACGGATAACGGCAGGCCTGCCTATCCTCCCGTCATGATGTTCAAGTATCTGCTGCTTAAAAGGATCTATGAACTATCCGACAGGGATCTGGTGAAAAGAGCCTTAAGCGATATGGCCTTCAAGTATTTCCTTGATCTCTCCCCGGAAGAAAATGTCATTGATGATACGACACTGACCAAATTCAGGAAACTGAGGCTCAAAGATGAAAGTGTCATGGACGAACTGGTAAAACAGAGTGTAAAGATAGCCTTGGAAAACGGCTTGAATCTAAGCGGTACACTGATCGTCGACTCCACTCACACAAAAGCCAGATACGGTCCCAAATCGGCCAGGGAATATCTGCTTGAATTGTGCAAGAACTTAAGAAAGAAAGTCTATTCTATCGATGGAAGCTATCACGATAAAATGCCTTCAAAGCCTGACCATAAACAGATCGGCCAGTATGAGGATGTCATTGATTACTGTAAAAAAGTTATCAGTGTCGTTAAAGATGACGATAAACTTTCCGCCTATATAAACATCAAAGAAAACATCAATCTGCTTGAAGAGGTGATCGATGACGTCAATGAACAGCTTATTCTCTCCAAGGATGAAGATGCCAGGATCGGTCATAAGAGTGCCGACTCCGCATTCTTCGGCTATAAGTCTCACATCGCCATGACTCCGGAAAGGATCATCACCGCTGTAACAGTCACCAGCGGTGAGAAGGATGACGGCAAGCAGCTGGAATCACTGGTTGATAAGATGAATGATAACGGTGTAAAGGTCGAAAACATCGTCGGTGACGGTGCCTATTCTGAGCCCAATAATATCACTTACGCCAACGATCACAACATAAAGCTTTCCGCAAAGCTCTCCAATACTGTACTTAACGGAAACAAGAAGAAACCTTTGGATGATCAGTTCACTTACAATAAGGACGCAAAGATGTATGTCTGTCCCGAGGGACATATGGCGATTCGAAAATATGTATCAGGAAAAAACGATCCCGACAAACCGCTCAGGGAATCCTACTTCTTCGATATTGAAAAATGTAAGGTCTGTCCCTTAAGAGATAAATGCGGATATAAAGAAGGAAGCAGATCAAAATCCTATAACGTTACCGTGAAGATGTCTAAACTTCATGAGGACCATCAGGCAAATCAGGAAAGCGATGAATATAAGACTCTGGCCAGGGAAAGATACAAGATCGAAGTCAAGAACGCCGAACTCAAAAACAACTACGGCTATGATGAATGTGCCTATGCCGGATTACACGGCATGACCCTGCAGGCGGGAGTCAGTGTTTTTGTGGTGAACATAAAGAGGATATTAAAGCTTCTGGAAGAGAAAAACGATAATAAAGAAGAAAAATAAGACATAAATATACAGGATATCTGCACCAGTACAGACAAAAACAGGAAGATTTATCTGAATTGCCATTCAGTAGACCTTCCTGTTTTGATTAAGCCTTCATTGAGCAGCAAAAACCATGGGGATTTTCAGCAGGCTC
>JAFSTR010000014.1 GCA_017445665.1 Butyrivibrio sp.
AGATTCCGGTAGAAAGAGTAAGAGAAATCCTGAAGATTTCTCAGGAGCCTGTATCTCTTGAAACACCTATCGGTGAAGAGGAAGATTCACATCTTGGTGATTTCAATCAGGACGACAACGTTCCTGTACCTGCTGATGCTGCTGCATTCACACTCCTTAAGGAGCAGCTGGTTGAGGTTCTTGATACTCTTACAGAGCGTGAGCAGAAGGTATTAAGACTCAGATTCGGTCTTGATGACGGAAGAGCAAGAACTCTTGAGGAAGTAGGAAAAGAGTTTAACGTAACCCGTGAGCGTATCCGTCAGATCGAGGCCAAGGCTCTGCGTAAGCTCCGTCACCCGAGCCGCAGCCGCAAGCTCAAGGATTATCTTGACTGATATGAATGATAAAAATACCTTTGATGACGTAGCCGCCAGAATGTCCCTTCGTCTTAAGACGGTGGCAGATATGCTAAAGGACGAGTGCATCCACAGATGCACTGCAGATGTGGGATGTGACCACGGCTACGTATCAATCTATCTTGTTCAGAATAAGATTTCAGAATCTGCCATTGCAATGGATGTCCGAAAGGGCCCTCTTGCCATGGCAGAGAGTAATATACGGGATTTTTCCCTGGAAAAAGACATACAGACAAGGCTCTCGGACGGACTTACAGAGCTTCAGGAAAGTGAAGCGGATTCCCTTGTTATCGCCGGAATGGGCGGAAAACTCATGATAAGCATCCTTGAGAAAAAGGATATTTCATCTCTCGGCATCAGGGTGGCAGTACTTCAGCCCCAGTCAGATATATGCCTGTTCAGAGAGTACCTGCGGGACAAGGGGTATACAATTGCAGACGAGCGCATCATCCTCGATGAAGGCAAATACTACTTCCCCATGAAAGTGATCCCCGGGGACGGAGTCAGTGGCTCATTTTCAGAACTGGACAGAGCCATAGCTCTTTTGACCGGAGTATGCGATGCTGACATGGCGCTGAAGGCCTGCAATATGTACGGCGAACACAACATTCTGCGAAAAGACCCTCTGCTTAAGGACTTCCTCCTTCATGGAAGAGAAGTCGATAACTCGATCCTTAAGGGACTTGATGAGAGTGAGCATTCAGAGAGATATCTCGATGTAAAAAACAGCCTGGATATAATAAGTGCTGTTCTTACGCTTTACGACTAAAAACGCAAAGACTGTGAGGTGAGAATATGCCTGTTATTACTGTTAACGGAATTAAGAAAGAATACGATAAAGGAACTACCTTTGAAGAGATCGCCAAGGATTTCCAGAAGGATTATGATCACAGGATTGCCTGTGTCATCTTTAACGGCAAGATCCGTGAGCTCATGAAGACTCTCAAGAAGGATGGAGAGCTGTCTTTTGTCACATACGGAGATACCATTGGCTTTAAGACCATGAGAAGGACTGCCGTGATGATGCTCTTAAAGGCGATAAATGATGTGGCAGGCACCAAAAAGAAATCTCCCACCAAGGTGGAGTTTGCGCTGGGCAACGGTATTTACTGCACTTTAAAAGGCATCTCCGTCACAGAAGAATTTGTAAATAAAGTATCCGACAGAATGAAAGAGCTGGCAGAGGATGCAATGCCTATAGTCAAGAAAGTTTATCCCCTTGATGAGGCAATAGAGCTCTTTACTAAACAGGGCATGGATGATAAGGTCTCGCTTCTTAAGTACAGAAGGAGCTCTGAGATCAACATCTACAGGCTCGGTGATTTCTACGACTATTACTATGGCTACATGCTTCCGAGCACTTCCTATATAGAACTGTTCAGGCTTGATCAGTATCATGACGGGATCCTGCTCACGCTTCCCACAAAGAGTGACCCTGAGAAGCTTGTGGTTTCAGAGCCCAGAGAGAAGCTCTTTAAGACCATGTCGCTCTCAACAGACTGGGGAGCAATGATGGGAATTGAGAACGTAGGTGATCTCAACAACATGATCTGTGAGGGCAGTATCAATGAGATGATCCTGGTCAACGAAGCTCTTCAGGAGAGCAGGATCGCAGATATCGCCAGGAAGATATTCACAAGGGTTGATGTCAAGTTCGTGATGATAGCAGGTCCAAGTTCTTCAGGTAAGACCAGCTTTGCCAACAGGCTCTCGATCCAGCTGCGTACCTATGGACTTACTCCGCACCCCATCAGCCTTGACAACTATTTTGTAAACAGAGAGGATACACCTCTTAATGCAGATGGCAGTTACAACTTTGAGTGCCTCGAAGCTCTTGATGTGGAGCGTTTTAATCAGGACATGACAAGGCTTCTTAAGGGCGAGAGAGTTGAGATGCCGGAGTTTAACTTTGTGACCGGTAAGCGTGAGATGAACGGTGACTTCCTTCAGCTAGGTAAGAACGATGTCCTTGTTATAGAAGGTATCCACGGACTTAATGAGAAGATGAGCTATGCGCTTCCTGCAGAGTCCAAGTTCAAGATATATATCAGTGCGCTGACAACTCTTAACATTGATAATCATAACCGTATCGCAACCACGGACGGAAGACTCCTTCGAAGGATGGTAAGAGATGCCAGGACCCGCGGCGCATCTGCCAAGAAGACCATAAGTATGTGGGCTTCCGTAAGAGCGGGTGAGGAGGCCAACATCTTCCCGTTCCAGGAGGAGGCTGATGAGATGTTCAACTCAGCTCAGATCTACGAGCTTGCCATAATCAAGCAGTACGCGGAGCCGCTCCTTTTCAACATTACCAAGGATGAGCCTGAGTATTACGAAGCCAAGAGGCTCCTTAAGTTCCTGGACTACTTCGTAAGCGTAGACAGTTCATTCCTTCCAAGAAACTCTATCTGCAGAGAATTCGTGGGCGGAAGCTGCTTCAAGGTATGATGAATAATTGATGATAAACACATATAAAAACGTTTTAAAAAAATCACACTTAAATAAAAAAAGTGTGATTTTTTATTGCCCTTTTGCTCCCTATAATCAGAATCATCATCAATCTAATTTCACTATTGGGAGGAAAGAGTAATGAAGTTTAGGAAGATTATGGCTACTTTGCTTGCAGGAGTTATGACACTTTCGCTTGCAGCATGCGGACAGTCGGGTACAGGCTCAGAATCAGCTTCAACTGATTCAGCTACTACTGAAGAGGCTCCTGCAGCAGAGGCAGCAGACAACACAAACACAGAGACAGCCGGAACAGATGGCGAGAAGCTTGTTATCTGGACACTGGCAAAAGACCTTCAGACCTTCGCAGAGAAGTATGTAGAAGATCACAACGTACAGATCGAGACAGTTGTTATCGAGCCTGCTGACTATGTAACAAAGGTTCAGACAGCTCTTAACGGCGGACAGACAACACCTGACATCATCGTAGGTGAGCCTCAGATGCTTGAGGATTTCTATGATGCAGGTTACTTCGAGGACCTCAACCAGGCTCCTTACAACGCTCAGGACTACAAGGGCCAGATCGTTGATTACGTATGGGAAGTTGGACAGGATGCTGATGGTATCCAAAGAGCAATCTCTTACCAGATCACACCTGCAGGAATCTACTACAGAAGAGACATTGCCAAGGAAGTATTCGGAACAGATGATCCCGATGAGATCGGCAAGCTCTTTAAGGATTACCCGACAATCCTTGAAACAGCAGAGAAGCTTAAGGGGGCTGGATACCGTATCTTCGCATCTGACGCAGAGATCGGCTACTTCTCAGGAGATACAGCATGGGTAGTAAACGATACACTTAACGTAGATCAGGCAAGACTTGATTACATGGATCTTGTTACAGATCTTTACCAGAAAGACCTTACAGCTTATGCAAACCAGTGGTCAACACCTTGGTATCAGGCTATGGCAGGTGAGGTTCCGATCCTTACAGCAGCTGTTCAGAGCTACGCTGATGATTCTATCAACGTATGGGATGCAGAGGCTTTTGCTGAGGCAACCAAGGATCTTGATAAGACAGAAGTTTTCGCATTTGGTCTTCCAAGCTGGGGCGTTCTTACACTCAGAGATAACGTAGGCGAGACATCAGGAAGCTGGGGCGTTTGCTCAGGTCCTTCATACGGATTCGGTGGCGGTACATTCATCGGTATCTCAGCTATGTCAGAGCACAAAGATCTTGCATGGGATTTCCTTAAGTGGGTAACACTTGATGAAAACACTGCTGAGTGGTGGATCGAGAAGTCTGAAGGCGATACAGTTTCACTTGTATCTGTTCTTGAGAAGCACAAGGATGATGCCAACGAAGTATATGGCGGTGAGCACCTCTACTCATTCTGGCAGGAGCAGGCAGCCGGCATCGACTACTCAAAGGTTACACGCTATGACAAGATCATAAATGATGCCTGGGGTGCAGCTTGCACAGCAGTTAAGACAGGTGAAATGGATAAAGAAGCAGCTATAAACGAGTTCTACGATGTAGTTGAGTCAACATATCCTGAAATTACAGTAAACAGATAATAAAGAGATAACTTGTTATGAATAAACCGGTTTCAATGAAGAAAAAGAATAGGGAAAACGCTGCTTATCTATTTGTACTACCGTTTGTCATAGTGTTTTTAATATTCAGTGTTTATCCCGTTTTCAGAACATTGTACCTGAGCTTTACAGAATACAAGGGATATGGCGAGCCCGTTTTTAACGGGCTTGCCAATTACACCAGAGTACTTAAGGATAAGTTCTTCTGGAGATCTCTTCGTAACACTGTTAAGATGTGGTCACTCAACATTGTTCTTCAGCTTGGCATGGCTTTTCTTTTGACTATCATATTCAGTGATATCAAGTACAAGCTTCGAGGCCTTGCAATATTCAGGGCAGTATATTATCTGCCAAACCTTATAGCTGCAACCTCTGTAGCCTTCCTGTTCAAGACACTTCTTGACTGGAAGTACGGAACCTTTAACCAGATCCTTCTGGCTACCGGTATCGTTGATCAGCAGATCAACTGGCTGGGACAGAGAACAACAGCCTGGGCGGTTATCGGTGTGATACAGGCCTGGATGTGGTTTGGAAACTCCTTCATCATCCTGATGGCCGGAGTACAGGGTATACCTACTGATTACTTCGAGGCGGCAGCCATTGACGGCGCAGGAAGATGGAAGGTGTTCGGAAGTATAACACTTCCGCTACTGAGGCCAATTCTTCTCTACGTCGCAGTTACATCACTTATCGGTGGTCTCCAGCTCTTTGACCTGCCCTTCCTTATGAACGGAACCGGTGGCCCTTCAACAGCAGGTGAGCCCGGAGGAACATTGCAGACAGTTGTTATGTATCTGTATAAATTTGGTTTTGAAACTCATCAGGTGGGCTTTGCTTCGGCAATAGCATACACATTGTTCTTTATCATATTATTTGTATCAATTATGGAATTTAAATTCATTGGTGGAAAGGAGGACTAAGACATGGCAACCAAAATAAAAAGAGCTATTCTCTATATAGCGCTCATAATACTTGGTCTGATGTGCCTTCTTCCCTTCTGGCTGATGATGGTAAATTCAACAAGGTCAGGCGTTGAAATAACGCATTCCTTTTCATTTCTGCCGGGACATAGTCTTAAGGATAACTGGAAAGTGCTCTTTGACTACGTCAACCTCTTTTTGGGACTGTTTAACAGTTTCAAGGTTGCTGTTCCGGCAACTCTCCTTACAGCTTATTTCTCAGCTATCACAGCTTTTGGAATGGCTATGTACAATTGGAAAGGGAATAACGTTCTTTTTAAAGTAATAGTAGTATTTATGATGATCCCGGCACAGCTTTCTCTGATCGGTTTTTATAACCTGTGTCAGAAGCTGCACCTGATCGATTCGTACATTCCGCTGATAATACCGGCCATTGCTTCACCGGGAATTGTATTTTTCCTGAGGCAATATACCAAGGCAACGCTTTCAAAGTCACTTATGGAAGCTGCCAGGATCGACGGAGCAAGTGAGATCCATATCTTCCACCGGATCGTACTTCCCATAATGGCACCCGGTATTGCAACAATGTCAATCGGAACCTTTATAGGAAACTGGAATTCCTACCTCGTGCCATTGATCCTTTTGAACACACCGAAGAAAATGACCCTCCCGGTTATGATTTCTACACTTAATGCAGCAACAGATCTGCAAAAGAATCAAGGTGCTATTTACTTAGGAGTTGCAATTTCAGTTGTACCTATAATCATTGCTTTCTGCTTCTTCTCGAAATACATCATAAGCAGTATTTCCGCAGGAAGCGTAAAAGAATAATTTTTACCCCTAGGCTGACGCATTGTTTTAATGCGTCAGTCTTTATCATGGGGTATAATATGGA
>JAFSTR010000104.1 GCA_017445665.1 Butyrivibrio sp.
AATCATACAATGGCTAGTATCACGGTCTCCAAAACCGTTCATGCGGGTTCGAATCCTGCTTCCCCTGCTACTTATAAGAAGGCTGAAATCTTGATGGTTTCAGCCTTTTGTTGTATCATCCTCTGTAAATGGTTTTGGTGGGAAGGAGAAGTACGCTCACATGATCTATGAAAATATACTTGATGCGGTAGGGAATACTCCGCTGGTGCGGCTTAACAGAATGACAGGACCTGACTGTGCTGAGATCCTGGTCAAGTTTGAAGGCACCAATATCGGTGGCTCCATCAAGACAAGGACTGCTCTTAACATGATAAAAGAGGCTGAGAAACAGGGACTGATACACGAGGATACCATTATAGTTGAGCCCACCAGCGGCAATCAGGGAATCGGCCTTGCACTTGTGGGAGCGGTAAGAGGCTATAAGACAATAATCATCATGCCCGACTCTGTCAGCGAAGAGAGAAGAAAACTCATTAAGCACTACGGCGCTGAGGTTGTCCTTATCCACGACGACGGCGATATAGGAAAATGCATAGATGAGTGTCTTAAGACCGCACTTAAGATGCGCGATGAGGATCCGAAGGTCTTTGTACCGCAGCAGTTTGAGAATCCAAACAATACCATGGCCCACAAGAATGGCACTGTGCTTGAGATACTTGAACAGGCAGGTAAGCCTATCCACGGATTCTGCTCAGGGATCGGCACCGGTGGAACTCTCACAGGTATAGGTGAAGTGTTAAAAGAGAAATACCCGGATATCGAGATATGGGCTGCCGAGCCTGAAAATGCAGCGATCCTTGCGGGCGGAAATATCGGAACACACATGCAGATGGGAATTGGAGATGGTATCATCCCTGATATCTTAAACCAGGCCATTATTGATCACATTTGTGTTGTAACTGACGATGAGGCCATCACTACCTCCAAGGATCTGGCAAGACTTGAGGGACTTATGTGCGGAATATCCAGCGGGACAAATGTGGCAGCAGCCATGAAGCTGGCTAAAAAGCTTGGCCCGGGTAAGACTGTGGTTACAGTTCTTCCTGATACGGCAGAGAGATATTTCTCTACACCACTTTTTGATGAATAATTATAAATCTTTATTGCTTTAATGCATTGCAGTATGATATACTATCCGGGAACAAGGGCGTTCGAATCGAATTAATTCGTACGCCCTTTTCCTTTATCTGAAGTTGTTTTAGGAGGAGATGTATATGGGCAATTTATTGAGTAACGTTGAAAACGTCAACAATGCAGTAAACGGTTTTGTCTGGGGACTTCCCATGCTGATCCTGCTTGTAGGAACCGGCATTCTTATGACAATTCTCACAAAGGTATTCCAGATCTCACATTTTAAACACTGGATCAGAAGTACCATCGGTGGAATCTTCAAGGATAAGCATGTCACAGCCCATACCGGCAAAGATGACACGCAGATCTCTCAGTTCCAGAGCCTTTGTACTGCGCTTGCAGCAACCATCGGAACAGGTAATATCGCAGGTGTTGCAGCAGCTATTCTTTCAGGCGGTCCCGGAGCCATATTCTGGATGTGGATCGTTGCTTTCTTTGGAATGATGACCAACTTCTCCGAGAATGTTCTTGGTATATATTACAGACGCAGGAACGAGCGCAACGAGTGGTGCGGAGGCGCCATGTACTATCTTAAGTACGGCCTTGGCTCCAAGAAGGGCTTTGGCCATATCGGTGCAGCTCTGGCAGTGATGTTCAGCCTGTTCTGCGTAATAGCTTCCTTTGGTATCGGCAACATGAGTCAGATCAATTCAATTGCTGTCAACATGAATTCTGCCTTTGGAATTCCGCACGTCTTCACAGGTGCGCTTCTTATGGCATTGGCAGGGCTTGTTATCGTCGGCGGCCTTAAGAGGATCGCGTCCGTAACCGAGAGACTGGTTCCTTTCATGGCAGTGATCTACCTTGTGTGTACAATGGTGATCATCGTTATCAATTTTGATAAAGCAGGTGCAGTATTTGCCTCCATCATAAAGGGAGCCTTCGGAATGAGAGCTGTAGGCGGCGGAATTGTAGGAAGCGGAGTTGCTTATGCTATGCAGTGGGGAATGAAGCGCGGTGTATTTTCAAACGAAGCGGGTCTTGGTTCGTCGGTCATGGTCCACTCATCATCTAATGTAAGAGAGCCTGTAGTCCAGGGAATGTGGGGAATCTTTGAGGTGTTTGCAGATACCATCATCGTATGCAGTCTTACAGCATTTGCTGTTCTCTCCAGCGGACTTGTTAATCTTGATACGGGTGAAGTTATTTCAGATGCAGTTTCAACAGCCCTTGTGGCAGAGGCTTTTTCAACGGTATACGGCAGGGCCGGAGCAGCCTTTATCGCCATCGCGATCCTGTTCTTTGCCTTCTCTACGGTACTTGGCTGGAGCCAGTATGGAAGCAAGGCCTTTGAATATCTGTTTGGAACAAGGTCAGCCAAGGCTTATCAGCTTGTGTTTGTTGTCTTCATTATGGTTGGTGCAACAATGGATCTTACACTTGCCTGGGATCTCTCAGATACCTTCAACGGTATGATGGCTATTCCCAACCTGATAGGTGTCATTGCTCTTTCGGGAACGGTAATGAAGATAACGCAGAACTACGTTGACAGAAAAATAAAAGGAAAGCACGTTAAACCCATGCTTTCCGCTGTAGATGAGATTCAGGAACTTCACGAAGAGGAACTCAAAATGGCATCAGGAGAGTAAACTCCTCGTATTCTGAACAGATGGTTATCTGATAATCATCAATTTCAATTGGTACAAGATTTAGGGCCTCACAGTCGTAACCGGCTGCTGAGGCTTTTATTTTGCCGTTTTCTAGGCGAAGGGAAATGCTCTTTGGCTCCATGGCGATTCCCTTTCCGTTGTGCTTCATGATACTTTCTTTGATGGTCCAGAGTCTTGTGTAAACTTTGTTCGGATCACCATCGCCGTCCATAAGCTCTTTTGCCAGAGCCTTGTCACCCTCGCTGAACACATAGTTCACAAGGTTGTCCTTAAAATTCTTGATCTTCTCTATGTCTACACCGATCTCACGGTCTGAGATTCCCAGAATGACCATATCCCCTGAATGGGATATGTTGAAAAAGATATCCCGGCGTCCCTTGATATGTGGCTTCTCATGCTTATCCTGTTCGATTTCATAGCTGCCAAGCCCGATATCAGCCATGGCACGGCCCATAAGGATCCCTGCGCCGAGGCACTGGAGCTTTGACCTTTCAGGTTTAAAGGCGTCGATCTTTCTTTTTCTGTAATCCGGCATCTGTGCATACCATAGATCAAACTGCGCCGGATCCTCAAGTGAATTTATATTCATGATGTACAGCAAATTTTCTATCTTCATGATAGTCATTATAGCACCTGCCGGATGTTAATGAAAATCCGTGAAATCACATACGAAGCATTAATAGTGTATAATAATTCGTATCAGAGATAGGAGATCGATCAGATGATAAATCTTGCAATTGTAGAAGATGAAGATTCATATGCGGACCAGCTGGTGGAATTTGTGAACAGATACCAGCAGGAGAGCGGTAATTCTTTTAAGATCACAAGATTCAGGGACGGTGATGAGATAACAAACGGCTACAAGAGCCAGTTTGACATTATTCTCATGGACATCGAGATGAAGCTCATGGATGGAATGACGGCGGCTGAGGAGATAAGAAAGCTTGATCAGGACGTGGTGATAATGTTCATTACGAATATGACAAGCTATGCCATAAGGGGCTATCAGGTTGATGCCCTTGATTATGTCCTTAAGCCTGTGAGCTATTTTGCCTTTTCACAGAAGCTCGACAGAGCTCTTGGCAGGGTCAAAAAAGAGGACTCCAACATAATATCCATTGAGATATCATCCGGTGTTAAAAAGCTTGATATAGACAATATTTTCTACATAGAGAGTCAGGGGCATAATCTGAACTTCTACACCAGTGCCGGGGAGTTTACCATAAGGGCCAAGCTCTCTGATTTTGAACAGCAGCTTGCTCCCTACAATTTCTTCAGGAGCAATAAGGGATATATTGTTAATCTCAAATATGTTGATGGCGTTGAGAACGGAGCATGCATCATCGCAGGCAAGCAGCTTCTTATCAGCAGAGCCAGAAAAAACGACTTTATGACGGCACTTACGGAATATATGGCGGGAATATAATATGGAAAATTACTATCAGGATATACCAAGGCTGTATACAGCCATTGCTGAGTGGCTTGCTTGCATTACATACTGCCTTGTTTTAAAGCGCAAGGTAAAAAAGCCTTATTTCATAGCAATTTCAATAGCTGCACTTGTTGTGCAGTCTCTTTTTCTTGTATTTACCAAAAATCTGCCGATATTCTTCTGGATCCCATGCATGCTCATGGCGGTATTCTTCATGTTTGCTTTCATGTACCTTGTATGCGACGACACGATCAATGTTGTGGGATATTACTGCGCCAGGGCCTTTCTTCTGGCGGAGCTGGCGGCTTCATTGGAGTGGCAGCTTGCCTGCTTTTTTGTGAGATTCAATGACTCTAAAGTGCTCCAGATCCTGATCCTCATCGCGGTCTATGCCATGGTGTTCATCTGGGCGCTTCACATGGAAAAGAGCATTACCAGAGGGATCTTCCAGCTGGAGATAAATACCCGTGAACTTCTGGCGGCGGTTTTTATTGCGCTGGCGGTCTTTGCCTTCAGTAATCTCAGCTTTATTTTCTCAAACACCCCGTTTTCTGTAGGGGTTGCGGCAGATGTATTCTATGTCAGGACGCTTGTTGACGTTGCGGGTATCATGATCCTCTACGTTTATCAGAGCCGTATCTGCGAGCTTCTTGCGGAAAAAGAGCTGAGTAACATCCATTCAATGCTAAAGGCCCAGTACGATAAATACAGAAACTATCAGACTACCTTCGACATGATAAATGTTAAATACCATGACCTTAAGCATCAGATTGCGGGACTGCGTGCAGAGATGAGCGATGAACAGCGCCAGGAGTGGATAGATTCCCTGGAGCAGGAGCTTGAGTCCTACAGCCCTGAGCTGGAGACCGGTAACTCCGTACTTGATACGCTGATCGCCGGAAAAATGATGAACTGTAGAGCCAACAACATCAAGGTTACCTGCGTGGCGGACGGAAATATCCTGGATTTCATGCATGTTGCTGATATATGTACGATCTTCGGAAATGCCCTGGATAACGCCATTGAGAGTGTCGCTCTTATTGAGGACCCGGAAAAAAGGCTCATCCACCTGTCTGTGTCGACTAAGAAAAATTTTGTTATAATACAGATAAACAACTATTGTGAAAATCAGATAAAACTGCGTAACGGATATCCTGTGACCACTAAGGCAGATAAATCAAATCACGGTTTTGGGTTAAAGAGTATACGATATACAGTCGATAAATATAATGGTAACGTCACCTTTGATGTGAACAAAAACTGGTTTGAACTTAAGATACTGATTCCACGCGGAGGAATGTCATGAATATACTGGCTGTGGCAACATCGGATTATATTGGCTTTATGCTTTTGGTTGCAATGCTTTTCAGCAGCAGGATAAGACGAACCGATGAAAAGCACCCTGAGTTTAAGATATTCACTACAATATCAATTCTGACCATGGTGGCATGTGTGATAGATTTCGTGTCTTTTTATGTGGATGGAAATACCATGCCCGGCATGAAGCTGGTTAACATACTGACCAATACCTACTGCTTTATGGCTAATCCTCTTTTCGTTGCTTCATGGTGCCTGTATGAGGATTTAAAACTCTATCATTCCATGAGCAGGGTGAAAAGGATCTATACCTATGCGTTTATACCTGCGGTACTTATGGCAGTTATAGCGCTGATTAATATGTTTTATCCTATTATATTTACTGTTGACAGTCAGAATGTTTATCACAGGCTTCCTTTTAGCTACACTTACTATATTGTTGACATCGGATATGTCTTTTTCAGTATCTGGATCTACAGATCCTACGAGAATAGATATGGAAAGATCAGATTTTTCCCGTTGTTTCTTATGCTTGGTCCGATCATCCTCGGCTGTGCTATCCAGGTTATCTTTTACGGAGTCTCACTTATGTGGGTTTCGACAGCGGTTGGACTTACAGCAATCTATATGTCAGTGCAGAACGAGTTCTCCTATCTGGATAAGCTGACGGGATTATATAACAGAGCGTATCTCGATTACATGCTTGAGAACAGTACACGAGAACGCAATAATCTTGGGGGTATTATGATAGATGTTGATTACTTCAAGGATATCAATGATACCTATGGCCATTCATATGGTGATGAGGCACTTATTGACGTGGCAAGGGTCCTTACATTTGCCAAGCCTGACAAGGCAGTGGCTACGAGGTTTGCCGGAGATGAGTTCATAATCCTGGTGAAGTCCACCAAGGAAAAAGAGCTTCAGAATATAATAACAAGTATTCGTGATGAACTTAAAATGTTCAATGAAACAGAGGAGCGAAGATATAAGCTCTCGCTTTCTCTGGGATACAGCATCTACGAACCGGCGCATGATTCCATTGATAACTTCTTAAAGCGTATGGATGACAACATGTACGTCGAAAAGAAAGAAAAGCACATAAGATAATATCATTACCATTCATGACAAAAATCGTACCGTTTGTGACAAAAACGGCACGATTTTTTTTGCGTGCTAGGATAGACTTACGAGAAAGGAGAGATACCGTGAAACATAAGGACATCATCTCAAAAATGACAATTGAAGAAAAGGCAGCTTTTTTAAGCGGAAAGGGTGAATGGGAGACAAGAGATTTTAAGAGACTTGGAATCCCTTCAATCTTCTGTTCGGACGGACCTCACGGCATAAGAAAGCAGGCCGGAGCAGGAGACCACCTTGGACTTAATGAGTCAGTGCCGGCCACCTGTTTTCCTACTGCTGCGACAATAGCAAACAGCTGGGATGAGGACCTTGGGGAATCACTTGGTGAGGCCCTTGGGGAAGAAGCCATGGCGCTTGGAGTAAATGTACTTCTCGGACCGGGACTTAACATTAAGAGGAGCCCTCTCTGCGGAAGAAACTTTGAATATTTCTCAGAGGATCCATATCTTGCAGGTAAGATGGCGGCTTCCTACGTAAGGGGCATACAGTCCCAGGGCGTATATGCCTGCCCCAAACATTTCGCAGTCAATTCACAGGAACTTCGCCGAATGGCTATGAACTCTGTCCTTGACGAGAGAACGCTCCGTGAAATATATCTGACAGGTTTTGAGATCGCGGTCAAAGAGGGCGGCGCCAAGACCATAATGTCAGCATACAACGAGGTAAACGGCACCTATGCCAACGAGAACGATCATCTGTTAAAAGAGATCCTAAGAGACGAGTGGGGATTTGACGGGATCGTGATCACAGACTGGGGCGCAAGTAATGACCATGCTCTCGGAGTAAAAGCCGGTTCAAACCTTGAAATGCCAAATCCCGGACTTGATTCCGCAAGAGAACTTATTGATGCGGTAAAGAGCGGTAAGATCTCCGAAAATGATGTGGATGAGAGGGTGGATGAGCTTCTTGATGCTGTTCTGACTCTTACATCAAATGCAAAGGGAAGAAAAGAGCAGTTTGATAAGAACGCACATCATGCGATTGCCAGAAGGGCAGCAGCTGAGAGCGCAATACTTTTAAAGAACGAGGATGATATCCTTCCCCTTAAGAAGGGAGCCAAGGTTGCAATTATAGGTGATTTTGCCTTTGTTCCAAGATATCAGGGAGCCGGTTCCTCTTTAGTTAACCCGACAAAAGTTGAGACAATTTCAGAGATGGTTTCAGGGTACGACCTTCAGGTTGTGGGCATGAGCCGCGGATATTCAAGAAGCGGAGAAGAGGATGCTCAGACCAAAAAAGAGGCTCTGGACCTTGCTTCAAGGGCTGATATAGTTCTTTATTTCTTTGGACTTAATGAAAATTCAGAATCTGAGGGTATGGACAGAACACACATGAGGATTCCTCAGAATCAGATAACACTCCTTCAGGAGCTTGGACAGGTTAATGCAAACCTTGTAGGTGTGATCAGTGCAGGATCTGCGATTGAGATGCCATGGCATCATTATTTCAAGGCACTTCTTCACTGCTACTTAAACGGCCAGGCGGGAGCGGGAGCTACACTGGATATCCTCACCGGAACGATCAACCCTTCAGGTAAGCTCTCTGAGACTATACCGAGAAGACATGAGGATACACCTGCTTATCGCTATTATCCGAGCCAGCAGAGAACTTCTGAATACAGAGAAAGCCTCTATGTCGGCTACAGATACTATGATACGGCCGGGGTTCCGGTGCTTTATCCTTTTGGTTTCGGACTTTCCTACACAAACTTTGAGTATTCAGACATCACAGTAGATGAAAGCGGAGTGTCTTTTACCCTTAAAAATACAGGTGATATGGATGGAGCAGAAGTGGCGCAGCTCTATGTATCAATGCCTGACGGAAAGGTCTTCAGACCGGTAAAAGAGCTGAAGGGATTTAAGAAAGTTTATCTCAAGGCCGGTGAGAGTCAGAAGGTCACCATCTCTTTTGACGATAAGACTTTCCGTTTCTATAACGTCAAAGCAGACGCCTGGGAGATCGAAGGCGGACGCTACAACATCCTCATCGGAAGCAGTAGCGCTGACATAAGACTTAAGGGAGATATTGAAGTTAAGGGCACTATGGCTGAGCTTCCATATGAGAAGGAGAAGATGCCATCTTACTATTCCGGAAAGATTGAGAATGTACAGGATGCAGAATTTGAGGCGCTTCTTGGAAGACCGATACCTGACGGAAAGTGGAGCGGACAGCTCACAAGAAATGATGCGCTCTGCCAGATGTACTACGCAAAGAGTGGCCTTGCAAGATTTGCGTACGGTCGTCTTACAGCCATGAAGAAAAAGGCTGACGATAAGGGAATTCCCGATCTGAACACTCTTTTCATATATAACATGCCTTTCAGGGCCATGGCCAAGATGACCGCAGGAGCTGTGAGCATGGAGATGGTAGACGGGATCGTGGATCTGGTGAACGGTCACTTCTTTAAGGGACTTGGAGCTATCATAGGCGGGTTCTTCAGAAACAGTAAGAAAAACAAAGCCTATGAATCACAGATCATAAAATGAGAGGAATGAAAAATGAAGTTTTGGAATGATTTTGAACAAAAGCATCCGGCCATAGCAAAGTGGGTGAGAGAGGGCGGACTCTTCGTTATTGTAAGTAACGCCATTACGGTATTTAAGTACCTTCTGCTTACTTTTTTGCCCGCAGCATTTGCTTTTCTTGGAGACAGAAGCTTTGGCTGGCCGGGAATCCCGCTGACCCTGTTCGGAGAGACCTTCCAGTGGAATATACTGGGATATGATCAGGCTCACGGAGGCCTTGCTTACTTCACAGCTTACATGATCGCAATGATCATCGGTGAGTGTATAAACTTTCCGATACAGAAGCTCTTCGTGTTCAGAAATCACGAGAAGCCCGGTAAGCAGATCGCATGGTATGTGGTGGCATTTATCCTTATTACATGCATCGTCAATTCAATCAACTGCATCTGGGTTGCAGTCGCAGGAAAGTTTGTTCCTGCCTGGGTTTACAACATCGGTACTACGGTACTGAACGGCGGAGTATCCATGGTGGTATTCTTCTTTGTCAACAAGATAATATTCCCGGAAACCCCCAGGGAAAATAAGTAACTGATGATCGCAAAGGGCTGACCACCCTTTTTGATAAACGAAAAAAGAAAATCTTTTTTAATGGGAAGGAGAAAAAGAAAATGTTACAAATCAACGTTGCTGACGTTCTTGCTGTCATTAACACAATGATCCCGCAGCTGGTTATCATCGGCGTGGTACTTGTCGCAGCAATCATCTGCACAATCGCAGCAATCAAAATCAAGAAGCCTTTAAAGGGCTTTGTGAGAAAGCAGGCATGGCTTGTATTTCTTTTAGCATTGGTACTTGTTGTTACCAATATCTTACTGGGACCTGTTTACTCAATGGTAAACATGGCAATGGGCGGAGGAAAGATTTCAGATGAGTCCTCCGAGCAGGCAAAAGAGCTCTGCACACAGATTGCAGAGGAGGGAATAGTTCTTTTAAAGAATGATTCCGCTGCTCTTCCTCTTGCATCAGGAACCAAGGTAAACGTATTTGGATGGTCTTCAACTAACCCTATCTACGGCGGAACCGGATCGGGAGCGCTTTCTGCAGCATATCCTACCGTTGACTTCCTTCAGGGCCTTACAGATGCAGGAATCGAGTACAACCAGGAACTTGTAGATTTCTACAAGGGCTGGAGAGATTCAAGACCTTCAGTTGGAATGATGGGTCAGGACTGGACAATTCCGGAGCCTACAATTGAGGAGTATGGGGATCTCTTCACTTCAGCAAAAGATTATTCTGATACGGCAATCTTCTTCATCGCACGTTCAGGTGGTGAGGGAGCCGATCTTCCTGTCAGCTACGACGGCGCTGATACTTACAATTACGATCCAAACAGCTTCTTTGGAGGTACAGGAACACGTTACTCAGAGCAGGCTGACGACCTTGATGCAAATAAGTCATATCTTGAGCTTTCAAACAGAGAGAAGGCTCTTCTTGACAAGGTTACATCAGATTACAGCAAGGTTATTGTTATCGTAAACTCAGCTAACGCTATGGAGCTTGGCTTTGTAAATGATTACTCACAGATTAAGTCAGTTCTTTATTGCCCCGGAACAGGTCAGACCGGTTTTGACGGACTTGGTGAGATCCTTGCAGGACAGGTAAATCCTTCAGGAAAGACAGCTGACACATTTGTAGCTGATCTTCATGCTACACCTACAGCCAATAACTTTGGTGATTTCGATTACACAAATATGTCTGAGTTTGGATTTGAGAACATGTTCGCCGAGGGCGGAATGTCTTATCCGACATTTGTTAATTATGTAGAAGGTATCTACGTTGGATACAGATTTTATGAGACAGCTTTTGCAGAGGCAGAGGCAGGCAACATGGAGTTTGATTATGACAGCGCAGTTGTATATCCTTTTGGATACGGCCTTTCATACACAACCTTCAGCCAGGAGATGGGTCCTGTAAACAACGACGGAAAGACAGTTTCATTTGATGTAACAGTAACTAACACAGGCAGCGTTGCAGGTAAGGATGTTGTTCAGGTTTACTACAACCCTCCTTATACAAACGGCGGAATTGAGAAATCAGCTGCAAACCTTATCGAGTTTGCAAAGACAGGCGTCCTTGAGCCTGGTGCTTCAGAGACAGTTAATATCTCTTTTGCTCTTGAAGATATGGCTTCCTATGATACATATGGTGAGGGATGCTATGTTCTCGATGCAGGAGATTATGAGATCTCGATCAATACAGATGCTCACAACAAGATCGCAAGTGAGAATGTAACCGTTGATTCAAAGGTTGTTTATGACGAGTCAAACAAGCGTGAGTCTGACTTCGTAGCAGCAACAAATCAGTTCGGATTTGCTGAAGGAGATTCATTTACATACCTCTCAAGAGCAGACGGATTTGCCAACTATGATGAGGCTACAAAGGCACCTACATCTTTCGAGATGTCAGATGCATACAAGGCAACATACTTCAACGAGACTAACTATGATCCTACTGCATACAACAATGATGCAGATGTAATGCCTACAACAGGCGCCAAGAACGGAGTTAAGCTCGCAGATCTTCGCGGCGTAGACTATGATGATGCTATGTGGGATTCACTGCTTGATGAGCTCACCGTTTCTGAGATGAATACCCTTATCGCTCTTGGCGGATATGAGACATCAGCAGTTGATTCTATAGACAAAGTCATGACATATGACTGTGATGGACCTGCTTCCATCAACAACAACTTCACAGGCCAGGGCTCAATCGGATTCCCTGCAGCAGTAATGATCGCATGCACATGGAACAAAGATCTTGCATATGCATTCGGTGATTCTATTGGACAGATGGCAGATGAGATGGATGTTTCAGGTTGGTACGCACCTGCTACAAATACACACAGAAGCGCATTTGCCGGACGTAACTTCGAGTATTACTCTGAGGACGGCGTACTTGCAGGATGGATGTGTGCTAAGGCAGTAGACGGAGCAAGAGCTCACGGTGTTTACTCATACGTTAAGCACTTTGCTACAAACGATCAGGAGACCAACAGAACAGGCTTCCTATGCACATGGCTCAACGAGCAGTCACTTCGTGAAATTTACCTTAAGTCCTTCGAGATCGCATTCAAGAATGCTAATCCTGCAGCAACAATGGTAGCTTTCAATAACATCGGAACAATTCCTGCAGAGGCATGCTCAGAGCTTCTTAACACAGTACTTCGTGGTGAGTGGGGCTTCAGAGGTCTTGCAGAGACTGACTACTTCGGTGGTTACGGATATCAGGATTCAGACAGAATGATCAGAAACGGCTGTGACCTGATGCTCGCAACATACGAGACACCTCAGTCAACAGTTACAGATCAGACTTCTGCTACATCAGTTATTGCCATGAGACAGGCTTCAAAGAACATTCTCTACACTGTTGTTAACAGCCGTGCTTACGATAAGAACGTCAATACAGGACTTCCTACATGGGTTAAGATCCTTTACGCTGTAGATGCACTTCTTATCGCACTTATCGCTTTCCTTGAGTACAGGGCTATCAAGAAATACCTTGCTAAGAAGAAGGAAATGGCTAATACACCTGACAGTGCTGAGGTATAAGATTTGCTGTAAATGCCGCAAGCGGTGATTTATAGATCGTAATACTTCAGGGGCTCCCCGGTTTTTACCGGGGAGCTCTTTTTGCGCCTGATTTTACCTGAGGTACATATTTGGTTATAATGGTTTTGTGGAAGAAAAGGAGAGTGTGTTATGAAAAAAAGAGTTATTTCGGTTTTATTATCTCTAACTATGCTATGCACAGCCTGCAGTTTGGGCGGGAATAATGCACAGGAGCAACCTGCAGACCAGGCACAGGATCAGGCCGGAGAGCAGGATGCAGACAGCGCATCGCAGCCGGATGCCCAGACCCAGTCAGGAGAGGTGGCTGGAGCTGCAGCCTTAGGCAAACTCCCATCTCTTCTTGGGGATGAGGAGGAAATATACTACGATGAGAGTCTGGTTCCATGTGTGGAGCCATATACGATTGCTCCGGATTTTTCAAATGTAACTTACCATCCGGACTATGCGTATCTTTTTGATCCTCAGTACAAATCCGATTGGAACGATCCCACACCTTTTCGCGATGCACTGGTCAAGAACGGTTTCGCCATAAAAGACAGCAGTGAATATGATGAGTTTTATGAGGTATATGAGAATAATCGATATTTCTTTTTTCCAAGCTTTATCACCGTTGATTCTCTGATGCATACGTATCATCTGTACTTTGCGCATCTGATGAAGAACACGGAAAAAGACTATCTGGCAGATAAGCTAAAAGAGCTCAGCGCTCAGATGCTTGAAAAGAGCACTGAACAGTACAACGAGCTAAAGGGCACAAAGTGGGAGAGTGCAGCCCTCAGGAACGCAGAGTTCTTTTACATAGGAGCATATCTTCAGGACAGCACTGTAGCTGCTCCTGTCAGTGATGCAGGCTTTGCAGACACGGTAAAGAATGAGATTGATAAGATAAACGCAGCTTCCGACATTGGAGACTGTGCGATCACCGGCCGTATGGAGGACTACACCCAGTACAAGCCAAGAGGCTACTACGAAGGCGATGATCAGCTTGAGACGTACTTCAAAGCCATGATGTGGTACGGACGTATCCCTATGGCGCTTGACGACGAGGATATGGTCAGAAGTGCATGCCTTATGAGTAGCGCTCTGGCAAGTGATGATGAGGCATGGAAGAGCATCTACTCAGTTACATCCTTCTTTGCCGGTGCATCCGACGATCCGGGATATGACCAGTTCTCTACATTGATTGCAGATGCTTACGGCTCAGTTCCCGATGCTGCGACCCTTGTCTCTGACGATGCGGCTTTTGCAAAGGTCTTTTTAGCAGCAAAAGAGCTTGATCCTCCGGCAGTGAATTCCGTTCCTGTCATGGAAGGTGAAGATCCCGTGATCCCATCATTCAGGTTCATGGGTCAGAGATTTACCGTTGATGCAGCCATCATGCAAAAGCTCGTTTACAGTGCTGTAAAAGAAAACGCAAACGGCGACAGGAGATATCTGCCTGATACCCTGGATACCGCTGCTGCACTTGGCTCCGACCAGGCTGTAGCTATCCTTAAAGAACAGGGCGCTTACGAATTTGAAAACTATGAGACTAATATAAACACCGCAACAGAGCACTTTAACAATGAAGATCCCAAGATCTGGAACAACAGTCTGTATGCGGGATGGCTTAATACCTTAAGGCCTCTGTTTGAGTCAAAGGGCGAGGGTTATCCCATGTTCATGCAGAGCGAAGAGTGGGACAAAAGAAATCTCGAGTGCTTTGCAGGTTCATTTGCTGAGCTTAAGCACGACACCATTCTCTACTCTAAGTCAGTTATGGCGGAGATGGGCGGCGGATACGATGTTCCACCGGATGACAGAGGATATGTTGATCCCGAGCCCAAGATATACAGCAGATTCATCTTCCTGTCTAACAACACCAAGGAAGGTCTTAAGAGTCTTGGAATGCTCAGTGCAAGAGATGAGGAGAACCTTGATCGTCTTTCAGAGATTGCAAAGAGGCTTCTTGAGATCTCAGAAAAAGAGCTGAAGGCAGAGAAACTATCCGATGATGACTATGAGTGGATCAGAAACTATGGCGGATACATTGAGCACTTCTGGAATGAGGTAAATAACCCCGATGACACAGAAGAACCTGTATATCCTGCAAACGTGCCCTGCCCGGTGATCGCTGATATCGCAACCGACCCTAACGGCAGTATCCTTGAGGTTGGAACGGGCTATGCCCAGACAATGTATGTTGTATTCCCTATTGACGGAGAGCTTCATGTGGGAAGCGGAAGCGTATACAGCTTCTATCAGTTTGAAAGATCTATAGATGACAGACTGACGGATACCCAGTGGCGCCAGATCTTAAGAGGGAGCTACGTGGATGACAACTGGGAATGGCATGAGACAGAACCTGCACCTGACCAGCCTGCATGGACCCAGAGCTACAGGGTAGGAAACTGATGAACAGGCCGGATTTTAACATGATCCGGAAAAAGATATTCCGGCTGCTGC
>JAFSTR010000105.1 GCA_017445665.1 Butyrivibrio sp.
TCTTGCTGATCCGGAAAATCTTGAGATTCAGCATAATATAATTCTTGCTCTTCGTGCTAATAACCTTATGGCTAAGGATCACGACTACATCGTAAAAGATGATGAGGTTCTTATCGTTGATGAGTTTACCGGACGTGTTATGCCGGGACGTCGCTATTCTGATGGTCTTCACCAGGCTATTGAGGCTAAGGAGCATGTAAAGGTTAAGCGTGAGTCCAAGACACTTGCTACAATTACATTCCAGAACTTCTTCAACAAGTTTGATAAGAAGTGCGGTATGACAGGTACTGCCCTTACAGAGGAGCAGGAGTTCCGTGATATCTACGGAATGGACGTTATTGAGATCCCTACTAACAGACCTGTTCAGAGAAAAGACCATCAGGATGCCGTATACAAGACCAAGAAAGAGAAACTCAATGCCATCTGTGATGCAGTCGCAGAGTCTCATGCAAAGGGACAGCCTGTACTGGTTGGTACCATCACCATCGAGGCATCGGAGGAACTTTCCAGAATGCTCAAGAGAAGAGGCATTCAGCACAACGTTTTGAATGCCAAGTTCCATGAGCTTGAGGCTGAGATCGTAGCTGATGCAGGTAAGCATGGTGCTGTTACCATTGCCACCAATATGGCCGGTCGTGGTACTGATATCAAGCTTGATGATGAAGCAAGGGCAGCAGGCGGACTTAAGATCATCGGTACTGAGAGACACGAATCAAGACGTATCGACAATCAGCTCCGTGGACGTTCCGGACGTCAGGGAGATCCCGGTGAGTCCAAGTTCTACCTTTCACTTGAGGATAACCTTATGAGGCTCTTTGGTTCAGAGAGACTCATTTCAATGTTTAATGCACTCAAGATCCCGGACGGACAGGAGATTGAGCACTCATCTCTTTCAAAGGCTATCGAATCAGCCCAGAAGAAGATTGAGTCCAACAACTATGCAATCCGTAAGAACCTGCTTGAGTATGACCAGGTTAACAACGAGCAGAGAGAGATCATCTATGCAGAACGTAAGAAGGTTCTGGATGGTGCATCAATGCGCGATTCCATCTACAAGATGATCACAGATATTGTGGAGTCTTCAGTTGAGACAGTTGTGGGAGAGGAGAACGATCCTGATAACTGGAACCTTGCCGAGCTCAACGAGCTTCTGCTTCCCACTGTTCCGCTTAAGAAGATCACCAGAGGAAGGATCGACAACCTCACCAAGGCAGGCCTTCTGCAGCAGCTCAAGGAAGAAGCTGTCAAGCTTTATGAGTCTAAGGAAGCAGAATTCCCTGAGCCTGAGACTATCCGTGAGATCGAGCGTGTCATCCTCCTGAAAGTCATCGACAGAAAGTGGATGGACCACATCGATGATATGGATCAGCTTCGTCAGGGTATCGGACTTCAGTCATATGCCC
Organism: Butyrivibrio sp.; assembly: GCA_017445665.1. Taxonomy (GTDB): domain Bacteria; phylum Bacillota; class Clostridia; order Lachnospirales; family Lachnospiraceae; genus Butyrivibrio. The sequence continues at coordinate 1,404 of JAFSTR010000105.1, forward strand.
AGAGAGATCCTAAGCTTGAGTACAAGCTTGCAGGCTATGAGATGTTCGATGATATGACCAGAAACATCGAAGAGGATACAGTAAGACTTCTGTTCCACGTTCACATCGAAGAGAGAGTAGAGCGTGAGCAGGTTGCTAAGGTTACAGGAACAAACAAGGATGATTCAGCGCCCAAGGCACCCATCAAGAGAGCCGAAGCCAAGATCTATCCTAACGATCCATGCCCATGCGGAAGCGGCAAGAAGTACAAGAACTGCCACGGCAGGATGTGAGCGATATAAGGAATGAGTATATGCGATGCTGTGCTGGCACAAAGCATCGCATATATGAAATGACTGAACGGACATGAGTAAGTAGCACGTAAGTGCGGATTACGAATGTCCGCAGGATTGCGAGAACAAAGTGAAGCAATCCTGGATATCGCGAATCTATATATTTAAGGAGATATTTATGGTAGTTTTAGATCAGATGAAGGTTGAAATCCAGAACCTTCAGGATACACTTAAGGAAGTTACAGCTTCTCTGGACCTTGATACCAAGAAAAAGATCATTGAGGAGCTTTCCCGTGAGATGGAGGAGCCCGGCTTTTGGGATAACGCAGAGAAGGCCAACAAGAAGACCAAAGATCTTAAGAACATGCAGGATCTTGTGGAGAACATCGAGCACCTCAATACTCAGTATGGAGACATCATCGATCTTATCGACATGCAGAATGCCGAGGGTGTAGATGATGATGATATGGCAGCTGAGATCAGGGCTGAGCTTGATGATTTCGAGAAGACTCTTGAGGACATCCGTATCAGCAATCTTCTCAACGGACCTTACGACAAATACGATGTTATCTTAAGACTCAATGCCGGAGCCGGCGGAACAGAGGCCTGTGACTGGGCTAGCATGCTCTACCGTATGTACACAAGATGGGCTGAGAGAAAGGGATTCTCAATCGAAACTCTTGACCTTCTTGACGGCGATGAGGCAGGAATCAAGTCAGTTACATTCCAGATTTCCGGAACCAACGCGTACGGACTTCTTAAGTCAGAGCACGGCGTTCACAGACTTGTACGTATCAGTCCTTTCAATGCCCAGGCTAAGCGTCAGACATCCTTCGTGTCCTGCGATGTAATGCCTGATATTGAGGAAGACCTTGATATTGATATCAATCCCGATGATCTTCGTATTGATACTTACAGATCAAGTGGTGCCGGTGGACAGCACATCAACAAGACATCATCAGCTGTTCGTATCACACATATTCCTACCGGTGTAGTTGTAGCCTGCCAGAATGAACGTTCACAGTTCCAGAACAAGGACAAGGCTATGCAGATGCTGAAGGCTAAGCTCTTTGTCATGAAGCAGGAAGAGCAGGCAGCCAAGCTTGCCGGAATCCGTGGCGATGTCATGGACAACGCATGGGGCAGCCAGATCAGATCCTATGTACTTCAGCCATATACCATGGTCAATGATACACGTACAGGTTACAAGGCATCCAATGCCGACGGTGTACTTGACGGAGACCTTGATCAGTTCATCAACGCATATCTTAAATGGCTTGCAACAGGCGGTAAGCCCGTTGGAGAAACTGAAGAGGATTAAGGATGAACCATGCCGACAGACTCGAAATTCGCTTCGCGAATTCCTCGTTGTCGCGGCGTTCGCCGTATATATATAAAATAAAAACACATGATTCGAGCGAGCTCGGCATGTGTTTTTATTTTCTCTATGCATGGTTCACTTTGACGCGCATCTTTGATACAATGATGTTTAGGGAGTGTCGTATATGAGAATAATTAATGGCGCCAAAACGATAATGAATCTGGTCAGTGACTTAAGGTCAATGAGCCCTGATGAGAAGGATGATTTCTACAGGTCCAAGTGCTTTTACTATCAGGGTATAGTTGAGCTTGGCCTTCTTGTGTCTGCGATCACTACTATTTTCTTTATCTATTCGGATTATATGATCAATGGCACTGTCCTTCCGACGCTTCTGCCAAGACTGTCTATTCTTATCTTTGTGGCAATATTCTTCGCTGTTACACATTTTTTTCCTAACAATCACCGGATAATGGTTGTCATGGATTTTTTACTTGGCCACGGAATGGTTCTTTGCGCCAGCTGGACAGCATATAACCTTGTGGACAGGAGTAATTCTATTGAGGGAATAATCATCGTAAATCTTATCTGGCTGTTCATAGGATTTGCTGCAACTACCAGGGATACGGTCATAAACGGCATTATTTTTATCATAGAGATCGTTATCACCAACATATTCAATCAATACACAAACTATCACCTTATCCTGGCGCTTGAGATTCCCATCATTATCGGTATAATGTTCGTGCACTATGTAATGACAGCTTACTATCTGGACCACTACAGGATAAAACAGAAGCTCGAGCTGGCAATGGTTACAGATCCTCTGACTCAGGTTTACAACAGGCATCTTCTGGAGAAGATCATTTCCAAGAATACACTTAAAGACGTTTCAAAAGACGAGCACATAGCAGTTGCCATGATAGACATCGATGACTTTAAGAAGATCAATGATGAGAACGGTCACTACACGGGTGATCTGACTCTTTTGTACATGGGACAGAAGCTCTCGAAGGAGACTCATGATAATGACTACGTAATCCGTTACGGAGGCGAGGAATTCGTTGTCATCTTAAGAAACTGCGATGTCAACAACGCCTGCGCAAGGATGGAACAGTTCAGAATGGATATCGAGAATGCAAAAGACACACCGGTACCTTTTACAATTTCGGTAGGTGTGTCATGCTATACAGGTGATTATTCAAAGACGCTTCAGAACGTCGATAATGCGCTTTACAAGGCCAAGAATACCGGCAAAAACAAGGTTGTTGTTATGTGATCAGTAAAGGGCTGTAACCTCTGAAATTTCGCCGGATTCCACCTTAAAACTCCATATGGAGTGCCCCTGCAGCCTGTGCTCTGTTAAAAAGTAGGTGTCATCGACCCGGGAGATATTGTATGGAGTTCCGCCGCCAACGAAATACTGCGAGTAAATATCCTCGTAATCTCCCTTTGAGAGGTTATCAAGGGAAGAAGTCCGGATAAGAGTTGCATAGTCCTGATTGCCGGTAATATCAGTGGAAACAGTAATATAAAACATATCGTCAATAGGAGTTATCTGTACCATTCCGGCAAGTTCGTCGGGGACCGGATAGCTCTTTTTTATATCAAGGCTTTCAAGGTCGCACTGAAGTATCTGAGCAGTGGCGCCATTTGCAGAAATGCCGGATACAAAGTAGATGTCGCTTCCGACTATGGTAAAAGACCTGACGTAAAGCCCGGAGAGCTCATCAATCTTTTTGACATCAGTCAGATACATCCTTGTTGAATCGGGAGTGTGCCTGAAACAGTAGAGCTCGCCTGTGCTTGAGCTCCAGACATAGAAGGTGTCCGAGGTTTCGTCGTAGGTTGTAAAATGAGGCCTGTTACCGACATCATAAAAGCTCTGGGTGTTGATGAATTTGTTGTCTCTTTTCTCAAAGACCAAGACCCTGTTGTTCTCGGTATCCTCCACCATATATACGGAGCCATCGCTGGCCATGGTGTGGGGCTGAGTGGCCTGATCGCACATGATATACCACTCATTTAAAGGAATGCCCAGGTTATCGGTGTATATGATCCTGTTGTGATAGCAGTCCACGATAAACCACAGGTCATCTATTTTGGTAACGTAGGTTGGAACGCTCAGGGCAGAGTCGTAGTTGTTTGTGAGAGTGTATGAATCAAACGCGGCATCGGGATCTTCGCCGGCTGAAGTGAGCTCTGATTCCTGAATGTAGTCTTTTCCATCGTAGGGAGCAGCCTTTTTGGGCGCCGAAGGCTCTTTTGCACAGGATACAAGTGTCATGCAGGTCAAAAGACCTGTCAGGGCAGCCGTAAGTATTCTATTAAAGTGAATTGTCTTTTTCCAAGTAAACATAAGAATATTCTAGCACAACAATAATAGGAGGGCGATATGGTTACTATAAGTCTTTGCATGATAGTCAAAAATGAGGAGGATTGTCTGAAGAGATGCCTCGACAGTCTTAAAGGTATCGTGGATGAGATGATCGTCGTCGACACCGGATCCACCGACAGGACTAAGGAGATTGCAAAAGAGTGCGGAGCCAGGGTAGAGGATTTTACCTGGACCGGTGACTTTAGCGAAGCCAGGAATTTTGCTTTTTCCAAGGCAAACTGTGATTATATCTACTCCGCAGATGCAGATGAGGAGCTTGATGAGGACAACAGAGAGCGCTTCATGCAGCTTAAAAAGGACCTCTCCGAGCTGGATATAGATATCGTGCAGATGTACTACTGCAATCAGCTTGAGTTCCGTACAGTCTACAACTTCGACCGCGAGCTGCGCCCGAAGCTCTTTAAGCGTGTCAGACATTTTGTGTGGGAGGACCCGATCCACGAGCAGGTGATCCTCGACCCTGTTATCTGCAACAGCGATGTTGAGATCATCCACAAGCCGAAGGAGAGCCATGCAGGCAGGGATCTTGAGGCATTCAGACGCACGATCTCTCAAGGCAGGCGTCTTTCTGCAAGGCTTCACGATATGTATGCAAGGGAGCTTTTTATGGCAGGCACGGACGATGACTTTATTAAGGCAAAAGAGTTTTTTGCTGAATCTGTTCTTGATAACACAAGGAGCCTTGATGAGATCAAGCAGGCAAGCTGCGTCCTTGCTCACATTGCAGTTATCCAAAATGACCCGGAAGCGCTTCTTAAGTATTGTCTTAAGGACGCCATCAGCGAGATGTGCAGCGAGATGTGCTATGAGCTGGGGGATTATTATTTTGGCAAAAAAGATCTCGACGAAGCCATAGTCTGGTACTACAATGCCGCCTATGAATGCAGCAGTATTCTTGATATAAAAAAGAGCGGAAGCCTTCCAAGGCTTGCTCTTGCAAGGTGTTACAGGCAGCTTGGCAATGAGGAACAGGCAAGGGACTACGAGAGAGAAGCAGCGGAAGTTGAAGAAAACAAAGATTGAGCCTATAATGATATTCGGATTATTATGTTTATCATCGGAGGCATGTTATGCAGATTATTATTGTGGGCTGCGGAAACGTAGGACAGACACTTACACAGCAGCTTAGCAAGGAAGGTCACAACATCACTGTTATCGAAGAAAAGAGCAGTGTTGTACAGTCTGTAGTAAACAATCTTGACGTCATGGGAATTGTCGGAAATGGCGCAAGTTATTCTATAATGAAGGATGCGGGTATTGAGAGCGCAGACCTTATGATCGCAGTTACGGATTCAGATGAACTGAATCTTCTTTGCTGCCTTATAGCTAAGAAGGCCGGTAACTGCCATACTATCGCCAGGGTTCGTAACCCTGTCTACAACAAAGAGATCAACTTTATCAAGGAGGAGCTTGGCCTTTCGATGGTCATCAATCCTGAGGAAGCAGCTGCTTCCGAGGCAGGAAGACTCCTTAAACTCCCATCAGCAACTAAAATCGAGACATTTGCCAGGGGAAGAGCAGAGCTTGTGCGCCTTGTGATTGACGAGAACTCAAGGCTCTGTGATCTTGCTCTTAAAGATATCCCGTCAGACCTTAAAAAGCAGGTCATCATTGCAGTTGTATCAAGAGGCAATGATGTTCATATTCCTGACGGTAACTTTATTTTAAGAGCAGGAGATGAGATCACAATCTTTGGCTCCAGCAAGAATACCGTATGTTTCTTTAAGAAGCTGGGCCTTCCTTCTGCCAAGGTGCATTCAACCATGATCATCGGCGGAGGAGAGACTGCGTACTACCTTGCTATGCAGCTCATAGCTCTTGGCATCAAGGTCATCATTTTTGAAAAGGATTCGACAAGGTGCAAGGAGCTCACAGATCTTTTGCCCCAGGCACTTATAATTAATGGAGACGGAACAGATAAGGATATGCTTCTTGAAGAGGGCGTAACAAGGACTGATTCATTTGTTTCCCTCACAAACCTTGATGAGGAGAACATCATGCTCTCCATGTACGTAAAGAGCATCAATCCTAAGGCTAAGCTCATCACCAAGGTCCACAGGGTTACTTATGGTGATATTATCGGGTCTCTTAGTATCGGAAGTATCATTTATCCCAAGTACATCACGGCCGACAGGATCGTTCAGTTCGTCCGCGGTATGTCAGCATCCAAGGACAGCAACATTGAGACTCTCTACAAGCTCAATGACGACAAGGTTGAGGCACTTGAATTTATCGTAAGAAACGGAAGCCCGGTTATTGGCAAGCCTCTTTCACAGATGAAGATCAAAAAGGGTGTGCTCATCGCCTGCATCAACCATTACGGTGAGATCATTTCACCATCCGGAGACAGCGTTATAAGAGACAGGGATTCAGTGATCGTTGTTACAACTCTGGCCGGACTAAAAGACATCAGCGATATATTGGAGAATTGACATGAATTATTCAATGGTTAGATTTGTACTCTTCAGATTGATGAGGGTCCTGGGAGCGCTTTTGGTGTTGCCTTTCCTGGTGGCTCTTATCTACAGGGAGTATGACAGTGCAGAGGCTTTCTTTATGCTGATCCTTATCAGCGAGGTAGTGGGTTTTCTTGGTTCTTATAAAAAACCCCAGAATACAGTCATCTATGCCAAGGAAGGCTTTGCCATCACAGCCCTTGCATGGATAGTAGTAAGTATGCTGGGAGCAGTGCCTTTTGTTGTAACCGGGACTATCCCCAATTACATAGATGCATGTTTTGAAACAGTATCAGGTTTTACCACCACCGGAGGAAGTATTCTTACTTCTGTTGATCAGATTGAGAAGTCGGTTCAGTTCTGGAGAACCTTTACCCACTGGATCGGCGGTATGGGAGTTCTGGTTTTCCTTCTTGCTGTTGTTCCCATGACGGACGGTTACAGTATGCACCTTATGAGGGCAGAGAGCCCGGGACCGGTTGTAGGTAAGATTGTTCCCAAGGTAAAAGACACTGCCAAGATCCTCTACCTTATCTATTTCGGGATAACTGTACTGGAGATCATCTGTCTGAAGATTTCAGGCCTATCTCTCTATGAGGCAGCTACCATAACCTTTTCTACAGTGGGAACAGGAGGATTTGCTGTAACTAATGCGGGAATCAATGGTTATTCCACTGTGTCACAGGCTATCATCATAGTGTTCATGGCTCTTTGTGGAGTTAACTTTACGGTTTACTACTTCCTCATTAACAGGAAGCCCAAGGAAGCTTTTGCAATTGATGAGGTTAAGTACTATTTTGGAACGATGGCTGTGGCAGCGAGCCTTATAGCTATCAATATCTACAGGGCAGGAGTCCTGGACTCCGCCGGAATGTGCTTTCATCACGCATTGTTTGCTGTTACATCCATCATGACTACGACGGGATTCGGTACTTTGGATTTTGACAAGTGGCCTGAGTTTTCTAGAGTTCTTTTGATGGGACTGGCTTGTGTGGGCGCCTGTGCCGGATCTACCGGAGGCGGATTTAAGTTCTCAAGAGCTCTCATCATTATCCGAAATGCCAGGAACGAGCTGAATTTCCTGGTTCATCCCAAGTCAGTAAAGAGAGTGTTCATGGACGGGCATACGGTTGAAGGTACAACTGTTAAGTCAGTTTCAGCATATCTGGGTCTGTATGTTATCACAATAATTGCTTCGGTGCTTTTGGTATCCCTTGATAATTTCGATTATCAGACAACCATTACATCGGTAATAGCTACACTTAATAACATAGGCCCCGGACTTGGCATGATAGGACCTATGGGTAACTATTCCGAGTTTTCATATTTCTCAAAAATCGTGTTGATGTTTGATATGCTGGCAGGTCGTCTGGAACTGCTCCCCATCTTCATTGTCATCAAACCGAAAACTTGGAGACGATAACAAATATAAAAATTTTATAAACTTTTTTCGCAAAAGCCGTTGCTAATTGTGTCCAAATTGTGATAAACTTAAAAAAGTTTTGAGGATAAAGTTAGTTTAGTAATGGAGAGAGTATTATGACTAAGGCAAGGAAAGCGGCTATTGCAGGCCTTGTCACTTTACTTCTTGTAACAATAGTTTTTACTGGTTTTGCAGTTTATTCAGATAGAAACAGCACTACTAAACACGACGGGGAAACATACAACGCAGTTACAGAGATGCTGCTTGGAATGGTTGGTGTTGATGTAGACGGCAATGACGCGGATGTCCTTGCCGGCAAGAGATTATCGCAGAAGCTTACAGTAACAACAGACGACGGAGTTCTTGTTACAGGTGGTACAGTGACTAAGATCCAGGATGATTTCTATCCCGGTACCTATAAGATCACATTTTCAAAGAAAGCTATTCTTACTTCCAAGGCAGTTGTAGAAGTATCAATGGATGTCAAAAAGGGCGATGATGTTTATATTCTGATCGGCGACAAGGATTCAGGCTACACTGAGTATGCCTGCGTCAAGGCCGGGGAAGATAACCTTGTTTCATTTGACACCAATGTCCTTCAGGACTACACATTGTCCAAGACAGATATTAAGAGTGCTCAGGAAGCTATGGCTGATATAATTTCTACAACGAACAGCACAAACTAATTCGCTATAAGTCCTCTTGGTTGCATAATGCAGCTGGGGGGATTTATTTTGCATAGAATGTGAAGCATTCTATGAATTGACCTTGTCGTGTATGATGATTTGAAAAATCAGTTAGGACAAGGAATTCCTGTTGTGTGGGCGATGTTTGACTGGAATAACGGGGTAAATCCGTTAGCTAAGGATGTGGTTCCGTATTATACATATGATGATACAACAAATACCTATGATGTTGCGCCTGAGAAAGGAGCAGCTAGTCACTATGTTGTTGCAACAGGTTTATACGAGAAGGTTAATGATGATGGGTCAGTAAAACGTACTGTTGAAATCTCAACTTGGGGACGAAAGCGATATGTTGATTATGATGAGTATGTGAATTTTGTTAGCGGAACTGGCGAAAATTGCTTTTTCTCAAGTATAACTAATACAACATTAAACTAGGGGATAAAATGGAAAAGAAAAAATCGCAAATATTAACAGTGGTTTCATTGATTATTCTGTGTCTTGGGATTATTGGATGTGGAAGGAATCAAGAGTTTGCAGAGTATAAGGAATGGTATAATACTTTGCATATAAA
>JAFSTR010000106.1 GCA_017445665.1 Butyrivibrio sp.
CACATTTTGCAAAGCAAAATGTGTCAATCTGTAACGTCCCCACTGTCACTCTGTAACGTCCCCACTGTCACGCTGTCTGGCTGTCTTGGCCCACTGTCACTCTGTTATTATTTGTGTCTGTCCCTCAACATCTTCAATATCTCAAATATCGCATCAATGAGAAGCAGCATACCACAGGAGAGCATATACCACCTGTTTTCGATGTCCGGAGTGATCAGGATATAACCTCCCAGGAAAACGGTCACAATGCCCTCAAATGACGATCTGAAGCGGTCGAAAGCCCTTGGATAGAGCTTAAAGTTTATGACGTTCTGATATGCAAGGGACAGAAATACTATTCCTATTATCATGCTGGATATGATAAACAGGGCATCGGGCTTTATCATGATAGCCGATGTAAGGAACAGCAGGATTATACACAGCATAACTCTGGGCCGCTCTTTTCTGAATTCAAGACCGGAGTCCCTTAGGTGCTTGATAGTAAGGACTACCTCGTAGATACAGGCTATCAGCAGTACCAGAAATACCACGGATTCCATGGCAAAATCGGGAAAGGCAAAGCACAGTGCCGAAAGTGCCAGGGAAAGAGCAATCCTTATCATCTGCTTTCTGTTTATAAGACCCCAGAGCCTTATAAAGAGCCCCTTTGAGTCATCGTCTTCTTTTTTGAGTTTTCTTGCCTTGTTTCTGATGTTTAAGGCATCGTTGCCGGCCATCTTCATGATCAGGTCTTCAAAGGCCGATGGACCCAGAGCGGCAAATTCTTTTATGGTGCTTGCACCTGTTTCAGTCATGGAGTCGAAGAGGGTATCAATGAACTTCTCTCTGGCTGACATGTCCATTCCTTCAACAAACCTCTCAATAAGATCGTTGAGCAGTGTACTCTCGGGTGCATGGTCATTGCAGCATACAAGTCCGCCCGGATCGATACCCCAGGTCTGGATACTGTGCTGGATAAGAGGACCTGCCGAGCTCTTGATGATAATGTTCTCACCTGCAGGGGGTTCATAGATCCTTCCGATTATGGAGTATTCGGGAGTGATCTTGGTTATCTTGCTGAATATTCTGTAGATAAGGGATTTGTCGAGGATGTCAGGGTTAAAGCCGGGACCGTCGTTTAAGTAAACATGAAGAAGCTTGTCCTGGTATTTCTCATCAAGATGTGCGGCGGCAAAAAGTGCCAGGTGCGCACCTTTTGAGTGACCCAGTATTATGACATCGCCATCCGCCTCACCGACATGTTTTATGGCATAGGAGAGTGCAAGATCCTGGGAAGGAACGCGTGTGTAGCTTATCATGAAGTCTTCCTTCCATCCGATAATGGTGGAATCTGTGCCCCTGAAGGCTACAACTGTCGGGCCGTTCGGGATGACATAGGTAACAGCAGCAAACTGTTTGTCCTGAGAGTCATAGATATCCTGAAAATCTACGAGCATTACATCTGCAAATCTCTTTGATGATGCGCAGTATCTGGCAAAATCAAGGTCGTCTCTGACAGAACCTGCACGGGTGCTTTTTAAAAGACCCTTTGAATCAAGTTCATTAATGGCATCCTTAAGGAGCATGGAGCTACGATTCTCCCAGACGGGCTTAAAATCAATGTAGATAAGCTCGGAGAATACCAGGTTGTCTTCAAGTCTAAATTCTCTCTCTGAAAAAGACAGATCGCCTCTCCAAAGGACGTAATCAGATATATGTTCCATGTTAAAACCTTTTTGTCTATGTATTTTTATTCATGAAAAGAGGAGCTGCAGCAAATACGTTGCAACTCCTTTATTTTAGCACAGATTATCAGGCTATGCGGGATTATCCGATAGCTTTTTTAACTGCCTCGAGAACACGGTCAGCCTGGAAAGGCTTAACGATGAAATCCTTGGCTCCTGCCTGAATAGATTCAATAACCATTGCCTGCTGTCCCATAGCAGAACACATGATACAAACTGCATTAGGATCTGCAGCCTTGATTCCCTTCAAGGCTCCGATACCATCAAGCTCGGGCATTGTGATATCA
>JAFSTR010000107.1 GCA_017445665.1 Butyrivibrio sp.
TAAAGAAATGGCAAAAGCCCTTAAGATCAAGGATAAAGTGGCATTTACCGGAGTTAAAAAGAACCCGTTTCCTTATGTTGCAGCTTCAGATGTCTATGTCTGCAGCTCAAATCACGAGGGATTTCCCAACGCCGTACTTGAAGCCATGGCCCTCAAGAAGCCTGTTATATCAGCAGACTGCAAGACAGGACCAAGAGAGATCCTTCTTTCCGATTCAGAGTATGAGGATCTGATAAAAGAGATCCCGGATGGCAGCAGTATATATAAACCAATTCAGGGTGAGTTTGGAATCCTGGTTCCGGATATGGATCAGGAAGAGAATTTTGATCCTGAGTACATAACAGAGGGTGAGAGGATGCTGGCTTCTGAGATGGAAAGGATCCTTGATGATGCGCAGCTTCTTAAGAAGTATTCAGATAAGGCCTATGAGAGAGCGCTGTTCTACACTCCGGAAAAATACAAAGAAAGTATTCATGAGATTTTAGGATGAAAAGTATTGCATTTCACTTAAACTGCCTGTGTCAGGGCGGGGCGGAGAGGGTTGTCACAAACCTTGCAAACCGTTTTGCTTCTGAAGGGTATAAGGTATATGTGGCAACAGAGTGGTACGACGAGAACGAATTTGTTCTTGATGAGCGTGTTACCAGAGTCCACGTGGGTCTTAAGGAAAGCGATGAAAACAAGAACAGGATCGCGAAGTTTTTCCTGAGGATCAAATACCTCAAGCAGTTTGTAAAAGAATATAAACCCGATGTCCTGGTGGCATTTGCAAGAAAAGCCAACTACAGGGCTCTGACGGCTGCAGGAAGTAAGATGCCTGTTGTGATCTCGGTCAGGATAGATCCTGTCGGACATTATGATCATTTTACAGACAAGCTCCAGATAAAGTGGCTGTTCCCAAAGGCTGCCGGCTGTGTTTATCAGACACAGGAGCAGAGAGAATTCTTTAAGCCTTATCTGCAGGAGAAGTCCAGAGTCATCATGAACCCCATAACCGACAAGTATTTTGGGGCAGAGCATCCTGAAGTTAAGGAAAAGGCAGTCATGCACCACGCAAGGATCGTGGACTTTAAGAATCAGCCAATGCTCCTCAGGGCATTTCTAAAGGTTCATAAAAAGCACCCCGACTATGTTTTGAGGCTCTATGGTCCCGATTCCAAGGACGGAACATGGCAGAAGCTTGAGAAGATCATAGCTGACAATAACGCGCAGGACTTCATATTCCTGATGGGCCCGAGCAGCAGTCTGGAAAAAGAGATACCAAAGGGCGAAGTTTATGCCTATTCATCAGATTATGAAGGAATGCCAAACTCCCTTCTTGAAGCCATGGCAATGGGAATGCCTGTGGTCTCTACGGATTGCCCCTGCGGCGGACCGAGAGAAGTCATCGAGGACGGCGTGAACGGATTTCTTGTTCCGGTGGGTGATGAGGATGCCCTGGCAGACAGGATCTGCAGATTGATCGAAGATGAAAACCTCAGAAAGAGCTTTGGAAGCATGGCTTTGGAGATTGAGAAGAAAGCCAGCGCAGATGCAGTATTTGCGCAGTGGAAGGAATACCTTGAAAGTATTGTGGACGGATAAGATATGTGCGGAATCTGTGGATACATTTCAAAAAACAGAATAACTGAAGACGAACTTCGGGCCATGAATGACACCATGATCCACAGAGGCCCCGATGATAACGGAGTGGTGATCTATGCGGGGACGGAGGGCTATACAGTTGGCCTTGCTCAGAGACGTCTTTCTATTCAGGATCTTTCTCCGCTGGGACATCAGCCCATGGAGTCCAAGGACGGCAGGATATCCCTTGTGTTTAACGGCGAGATCTACAACTTCCTTGAGCTGAAAAAAGAGCTCTCTGATTATCCCTTTGTTTCTGCCTGCGATACGGAGGTAATCCTGGCAGGATACCTTAAGTGGGGGAAGGACTTTGTAAACCACATTCACGGCATGTTTGCTATAGCTCTCTATGACAGGGAGAGCGGTGAACTTATCCTCGTCCGGGACAGGATTGGCAAGAAGCCTCTGTATTATTGGCTTGATGGCGGTAACATTGTTTTCGGGTCTGAGCTTAAGCCCATTATCTATTGTCCGGGATTTGTTCCCAGGATCAGAAAGAGCATTCTTTCGAGATATCTTTTCCAGCAGTATATAAATGCGCCGGAGAGCATCTTTGAAGATGTGTGGCAGCTTGAGCCGGGAAGTGTTCTTTACTTTAAAAACGGTGCTGTGACAAAGCGCAAGTATTGGGATATAAAAGAGACCTATACGCTGGCGTCAGCAGAGCTTGAAGAGAGTTATGACGAGGCAAAACAGGAGCTGAAAAAGAGGCTTAGAAAAGCTGTTGCAGACAGGATGATCGCGGATGTCCCTCTTGGAACTTTCCTCTCCGGAGGCTACGATTCGTCTCTGATAACAGCCATGGCGCAGGAGAACAGCTCATCTCCTGTCAAGACCTTTACCATTGGATTTGACCAGCCCGAGTACAATGAGGCAGGATATGCCAAAGAGATTGCAAGGTATCTGGGGACGGAACACACTGAAACTTACATCAGTGAAAAAGAGATGTTTGATCTGGTGGAGAGCATTCCGGGATATTACGATGAACCCTTTGCGGATGATTCGCAGATCCCTACCATGCTGGTATGTGCGCTGGCTAAGGAAAAAGTTACGGTTGCTCTGTCAGGTGACGGGGGCGATGAGTTCTTTTGCGGATACAATATATACGAGAAGCTTGCCAAGGCTCAGCAGCTTGACGGACTTGGAGCTGTTGCGGATGCCATAGGAAAGATCCCTCTTGGAAAAGGAACGCTCATGGACAAAATGCCCTTCAGTGTAAGGGCAATTGCGGGTAACAGAAATCCAGAGACCAAAGCCCAGCTTGCTTCCGAGAACTATATAAAGTTTGCTCACGCATTTTTGACCGGTGTCGAGGAGGGGGATTTCAGAGCCTCCAATTCTTTGTTTTTAAGCTGCAAATACCCTACGGAATCCCGCTATAAAGTCGATGACTGGGTTGTCAGAAGGATGCTCCTTGATATGGATACATACCTGCCGGGGGACATTCTTGTTAAGATGGACAGGGCTTCCATGAAGTATTCCCTTGAGAACAGATGCCCGATAATGGACACCTCGGTTATGGAGTACAGCTTCAAGATACCTCAGAAGTTCAAGTACATGAACGGAGACAAGAAACATATCCTTAAGGATATTGCTTATGACTATATTCCCAAAGAGCTTTTGGAAAGGCCCAAGAAGGGCTTTAGTGTGCCAATCGACGCATGGCTCAGAGGTCCTTTAAAGGAAAAGCTGCAGACCTTCAGCCAGGAGGATTACCTTAAGAACCAGAGAATATTCAACCCGGCTTATGTCTCGGAATTTGTCAGAAACTATCTTGCTACCGGAGATGGCGGACACGGGAGCGGTGCTAACTATTCAAGGCTTGTCTGGAGCTTTTTTAACTTCCAGCAGTGGTATGAGAGGTACTTATGAAGCATATAGCTATGTATATAGGCTCCCTTGTAAAGGGCGGTGCTGAAAGGGTTATGTGTAACCTCGCAGAGTACTTTTACGAACAGGGCTATAGAGTCACCTTTGTGACAACCTATCTGGGGCAGGAGGAGTACGATGTTCCTAATGCTGTATGGGATCGTGAGCCGCAGGAGGGATACAGGGAGCTGACTGTTCTTGATCCCGACGATCACGAGCACAAGGTTTACCTTAATGACAATGCTGACGGCATCAGGCGTGTATTTACGGCACTTCCCTTAAGCGACAGGGGTGGTCGTATCGCCAATTTCAGAAAGAGGGAAAAGATCCTCAGGGATACCTGGAAGGAACTAAGGCCCGATGTGATATTGTCTTTTCTTGGTAAAAACAATATCATGGCCATCAGGACCTCAAGAGGACTTGGGATACCTGTAGTTGTTTCTGTGAGATCTAACCCTTCAAGGGAGTACGGGTCAAAGAGCCTTGACCTGTCCATGAGATATTACTTTCCAAAGGCAGCGGGGGTGGTTGTGCAGACCACCGAGGCGGCGCGGTTTTTTGGAAGCAGGATCAAGACTAAGATCCTGCCAAATTCAATACATCCCGATTTCATAAACAGGGATGTGGTGCCTTTTGATGCCAGATCAAAAGAGATAGTAACCGTGGGAAGACTCGATGATAACAAGAACCAGATCCTGCTCATAAAGGCATTTAAAGAGATAGAAAAAGAGTTCCCGGATTATCGCGTAGTCATCTACGGAGACGGCGAAAAGAGAAAAGAGTTTGAGAGCGCAGCTTCAGAGCATGTTTCTTTTAAGGGGCGCGTAAGTGATGTACCTGAGAAAATTGCAGGAGCAGAAGTTTTTGTTCTGACTTCAAGGCAGGAGGGATATCCAAATGCCCTGATAGAGGCTATGTCACTGGGACTTGTATGCATATCAACGGACTGTCCCTGCGGAGGCCCCAAAGACCTTATAGATAATGGTACAAACGGTCTTCTGATCCCCATGGCGGATGACGATCAGATGGTAAAAGACCTTGCGGATAAACTCAGGTCAGTACTTAAAGACCGAAAGCTTATGGGCAGGATGTCCGCTGAAGCGGTAAAAGTCCGCGATGAGTATAACCCTGACAGAATAAACAGTCAGTGGAAGGATTACCTTGAAGAGGTGATAAGAAAGTAATTAACGGTTCAGGAAAGGCAGTGTGAGGAGCAGTGCAGTTTAATTCATATATTTTTATATTGTGTTTTCTGCCCATTACTCTGCTGGGATATTTTGGGCTGTATCATATTAAAAAAGACTCGCTGGCAAAAAGTTTTCTTCTTGCCATGAGTCTTTGGTTCTATGCGTATTTTAACATCTCATATCTTCCCATAATCAGCGCGAGTATATTGGTAAACTACGCAGTCTACAGGCTGATGCAGGGCAGCAGGATCACTCCGCAAAAGAAAAAGGCCCTCCTGATTTTGGGACTTGTCTTTGATATCGGCCTTATTTTTTACTTCAAGTATTTCGATTTCTGTATTTCAAACATAAATCAGGCTTTCAAAACGGACTTTGTCCTTAGGAATATAACACTTCCTTTGGGCATAAGCTTTTTTACCTTCCAGCAGATATCCTTTATTGTGGATGCGTACAAAGGAGAGGCTAAGGGATATTCATTCATTGAATACGCTCTCTTTGTGTCCTTCTTCCCACAGCTGGTGGCAGGACCCATTGTTCTTCATAAAGAGCTGGTGCCACAGTTCAGGGATAGCAGTAAACATCACATAAATTATGACAACCTTTCAAAGGGTATAATGATGTTTGCAAGGGGGCTGGGCAAGAAAGTTCTGATAGCCGATACCTTTGGGGCTGCGGTGGACGTAGCGATGCAGAAGGCAGCTCTTTTCCCCATGGGAGACGGAGCTCTTACAAGGGTGGAGATCATTATCGTCATGCTCTCCTATACCTTCCAGATCTACTTTGATTTCAGCGGATACAGTGACATGGCAACAGGCCTTGGCTCCATGTTCAACTTAAGTATCCCCATGAACTTTAATTCGCCATACAAGGCTCTTTCGGTGGCGGATTTCTGGAAGCGCTGGCATATGACTCTTACAAGGTTTTTGACCACCTATATTTACATTCCTCTTGGCGGAAACAGGAAGGGGAAGGCAAGGACTTATCTAAATATCATGATAGTCTTCCTTATCAGCGGAATATGGCACGGGGCAAACTGGACCTTCATACTGTGGGGAATTCTCCATGGCCTTGCACAGTGCTTTAACAAGCTCACTTCGGGCATTTATAAAAAGATATATCGCGGGGCCGAGAGTGTTTCAGGATTTTTGGGCAAGGCTCTCTGCGGCCTTATAAAAATAGTGCAGTGGGTTGTGACCTTTGCGTTTGTAAATGTGGCATGGCTCCTCTTCAGGTCAGACAGCGTTAAGATGTGGCTGCTTATATTAAGGCGACTTAAGTTTGATTTCAGGGAAGTAAGGACCGAGATCCTCGAGTGCTTCAGGCTTCCAAAGTTCAGGTATGTGCTTAGTGCCCTGGGACTTCCTTCACATGACACTTACGTTTTCTGGAGCGGTTTCTTTATAATTACTATACTGGCTCTTGTGCTTTGCCTGTGCTTTCCGAACAATTATGAGAGAAAGTACAGGACAAACGCACTTTCACTTGTGTTTACCTGGGTGATCCTTACTCTGTGCATTATCTCACTGAGTTCGGTATCGACCTTCCTATACTTTAACTTTTAAAAAGGTTTGTTATGAGCGGAAAAAAGTGGTTCTTTTCAAGCTTAATACTTTTGGCGATATCTCTTTTGGCCATTGGAGGATGTGTCTTTTGGACAGACCCTTTTTTCCATTACAGAAGTCCGAGGCCGGAGCTCTTCTATATTCTTGAGGAGCAGCGCTATCAGAACGACGGCATAACAAGGCATTTTGACTATGACGCCGTGATAACCGGAACCTCAATGACAGAGAACTTCTCCTGCTCTGAATTTGACAGAGCCTTTGGGACCAATTCGA
>JAFSTR010000108.1 GCA_017445665.1 Butyrivibrio sp.
CTTGGATATGGTCGGATAACAGATATCGGTCTTGGGACCGGTAATTATCTGCTCTACAGCCAGTCTCTCCATGGAAATATTACTGTTGTATACTACAGATCGGTAGACAGGAACAAGCTTGTCTCCGGTCTCATTTGCAAAATAGAGCTTAAGCTCCACCTTTTCATAGGTGTTTATCTCGTTGCCGACATTGAAAATGAAGGTGTCTGCAGACATATTGCCAATGACATTGCCATAGTGATCAGAAAGAGGAGTTCCCTCCACCTGAAAAGATACGTACTCAATCCCATCAAGCTGGGTAAAGGTCCTTACGATAGCTGCTCTGTCCAGTATCTCAACGGTTCTGCCGATATCAGCATACTTAATGTCAAAATTGAGAGTCAGAACCTTATCATTGAGGGAATATCCAAGGAGATTGACTCCTCCTGTAAGAGGCGCCTCATACTGAAGTCTCTCAGGCATCGTTTCCAGCTGACCAATGAGCTCTGCAATGACAGCATCAATATCGGAAAGCGGACTCTTAATATCATAGCCGACAGCCACAATACCGGTCTCACTGTTGTTTACATAAAAGAGCTTGAAGCCATCGGGATCTGCTGCATCTCTTTTAGCGCATCCCAGAGCAGAAGCCATCATGCACACAGCAAGGAAAGCACATGCTATTCTGTTTTTCAAATTAAATAGTTTTCTCATATGTTAATCCGGTGTTATTTTACTGCTGTTGTAGCAGCTGTAGCAGTAAGCGGTATTGAAACCGTGAAAGTTGTTCCCTCATCTATTTTGCTCTGCACATCTATACTTCCCCTGTGCATCAGAACGGCATTTCTGGCAATCGAAAGACCAAGTCCCGTTCCGCCGATCTCTCTGGATCTGGACTTATCAACTCTGTAGAATCTCTCATAAATATGATCCAGGGACTCCTCAGGGATTCCATATCCCGAATCGATGACCTTGACGTAGAAGTTCTGATGGTCAGCATCCAGTTCTACTCTTACCCATCCATCATCTTTATTGTATTTTATGGCATTTTCAACAAGATTCATAATAACGAGCGATATCTTAACTTCATCGATCTCCGCAACGATAGCTCTTTTGCTCTCAAGGGTAAGCTCGATATTATGCCTTCTGGCAATGGGTCTTAGTCTCTTTAAAATAACCTCTGTCATGTTGACCACATCAACTGAAGTAATCGCAAGGCCGGATGCTTTTTTATCCATCTTAACCAGTGACAGAAGGTCGTTGATGATCTTGTCCTCTCTGTCAATCTCAGCTCCGATATCAGTCATGAACTCCCTGTATACTTCATTGGGGACATCGTCCTGTGCAAGAAGCGAATCCGCCAGAACCTTCATGGATGTGATCGGAGTCTTGAGCTCATGTGAGACATTAGATACAAACTCCTGTCTTGAGTCATCGAGAACCTTCATTCGCTTGAGCAGCGCGTTAAACGCCTTGATGATCTGCTCGGTCTCCAGATAGTTAGGTCCGGTAATAGGCTCATCGGTGTATCCTGCCTTAACATCATTGATGGCAGCCGTGATCCTGTCGAAGGGTTTGAGCAGCGTATGCGATACCCAGGCAGCAAACACAAGGATTACCAGGATGATAACGACCTCAAGGCTCTGGGCTCTTCTACTGAGGATCGTAAGTGTAGTGGCAATGGTATCTGTAGATACACTGGTCAAAAGAACTCCTCGAACCACTTCACTTGTCTTATCTTTTACGGATACATCCTCCTCCTGGATAAGATCACTCTCAATGATCGGAGTTACGATCTCGATATATCCGTTGGCCTGGTCGTATTTGGAAACGGTCCCCTTGGAACCTGTCTTTAAGCAGTTTACAACCTCTTCTGAAATTATGGTCTTACCCTGGCTGATATTATAGGTGTCTTTTACCACCTTCAGATCATCGTTTATAACGATAACACGTCCATCGTAAAGATTGGCCAGCATGCCCAGCTCGGCATTAATAACCTCTGAAGATGTATCAAGCAGATAATTGGAAACAATGAGGTGATTTGCAAGAATACGCAGCTGTGTCTGCACCTCGGTGGATCTTACATTGACAGCACGATCCTCATAACTGGTCAAAATGACAGAATGCATAACGAGGCATGAAACAAGCCCCGTTATAAATACAATTATGAAGAAACGCACTCTTAGACTCTTAAGAATGTCTCTGATCTTAAACTTACTTTTATCCATAGTTATGCCTGGAAGTAGTATCCGGCTCCCCATTTAGTTCTTACATATCTTGGCTCGCTTGGATTGGACTCAAGCTTCTCACGAAGCCTTCTGATATGAACATCAACTGTTCTCTCATCTCCGGGATAGTCAGCTCCCCAGATGGTTTCAAGAAGCTCTTCTCTTGTATATGTCTTGCCGGGAGTAGATGCCAAAAGCTCTAAAAGCTCATATTCTCTGCTGGTGACATTTATCTCTCTGTCTCCCATAAATACTCTTCTGTACTCTTCGTTGAGCTTAAGGTCACCAAAGGTCATGACTTTCTCTACATCAGCTGTTCTTCCGGTCCTTCTGATGATGGCTTTGATCCTGGCCTTAACCTCAAGGATATTAAAAGGCTTGGTAATATAATCATCTGCGCCATACTCAAGTCCAAGGATCTTATCCATATCATCGCCCTTAGCTGTGAGCATGATAATAGGAACATCGGAAAACTCCCTGATCTGCTGGCAAACCTCGAATCCTGTGAGCTTAGGAAGCATTACGTCGAGAAGGATGATATCGTAATTACCGGTTCTTGCCATATCAAGAGCTTCCTGTCCGTCATAGGCACATTCAACAACAATGTCATCCTGCTCAAGACTGAACTTTATTCCCTTTACGATTGCCTTTTCGTCGTCAACTACAAGCGCTTTCTTGCTCATTTCTTCACCATTCCTAAATCAAACAGTTATATGATCTTTTATCTTGGAGAACAGCTTATCCTTGATACCGGATACCTTCATGATATCTTCTATACTCTTAAAAGATCCGTTCTCTTCTCTGTATTTTATTATTTTGCCCGCTATTCCATCTCCGATTCCCGGAAGAGTAACAAGCTGCTCTTTGGACGCAGTGTTGATATTGATAAGCCCTCCGGGATCCGAACCTGTATCACCGTTAAGGTCTGATGCTGTGTCAAAAGAATCTATCCCTTGAGCTACGGATGCATCCTTCGTTTCCTCTATGGTAGGTATCAAAAGCTTAAAGCCGTCGCTAACTCTGGCTGCCAGATTGACATAGGTCTTATCTGCTTCCTCAGAGAAACCTCCAGCAGCACAAACTGCATCATTTATCCTGCTACCGCCTGGAAGTTCATAGACTCCTGGATTTTCAACTGCTCCGCAGACGTAGACAACTACATACTCCGGAACCTCAGGTTCTATAGTCTCTAAGGGCTGAGTCTCTACAGGCTCTGTTTCCTCTAGAGCCTCAGCCTCAGTTGCAGCGTTATCAGATAGAATAATTTCACTGTTTGCAGAAGTGCAACCAGTAAGAAACATCAGCAATAATGCTGACAATGGTACAAATTTTCGCATGTTTCCTCCTAAATATAAGAGGACCCCACCATGCTTTTTTATTCTATTCGATTGAAACAAATAATTCAATCATTATCTTCAACATCTTCCGTAAGTCCCGCCGTAATGGCATCATCGTCGGGATCAGGAAGAGCTTCAGCCGTATAAGGTGATCCTGTAACCTGCGTCATAATGCTCTCGCAGACATTCTTGAGAGTTGAGTTACAATCCTCTCCGTTCCAGATCTTGGTGAAGGCAATCTCAAGCTCCATCCAGAGGTTACTGGTCTCGATAGTTTTGGGCATCGGCACAGAATCTGCATAAACACCAACAAATGTGGCAAGGTTTGGATTGTCGTACTGAACACCGTAGTGCGCAGCCACTTTATTGCTGAGCTTATAGATATCACCTGAATTGTCAGAGCACAGATATCTTGCAACCTCATTGGCTTCGACTGCATTCTCTGATAATCCGTTTACCACAAGGCACTCTGTTACTGACATTGTCCTTGATCCGAAATCGCCGGTAAGTCCGGGCATATCAGCAACTGCAAACTCAAAGTCGCATTCTCCGGATGCCTTGGCATCATCTATCTTCTTAATAATATCTGTTGTAGCAATTGTAAATACTACCTTGCCATCGATGAAATCCTGAACGACCTTATCATAGTCAATGGAGTCGGCATCAATAGCAAAGAACTGGTTCAGCTGCTGATAAATCTTCATGCAGCTGATGGTGTCTGTGTTGTAGATATCGATCTGATTTACGTCATCTCCTGCTTCTCCGCCTACATTCATGTAGTTGCCTACGAAGAAATAGTTATAGAAGATATCTGTAACGTCCCACTTGAACACCGCTTCTACCTGCTCAGGAGCGTTATAGTTCTCCGCAAACTTCAGGATATCGGAAATATTAAGGGGAAGATTCTCAGCTACTACCTCATCGATCATGCCCTGAGTGATCTCAGGATTTACATCTTCAGAAGCAGCATCTTCTTCAGGAATCTCTCCTTCAGAAACCGCCTCATCTGTTTCTTCCTGAGCAGCCTCTCCCTCTGCTGCATCAAGCTCGGTCTGCATGTTCTCAACAGCCATGTTCTCGAGATAAGTCTTGTTGTAAATAAGGGAGCTTGTCTCAAAGTAGAACGGATACGCTATCTTTTTTCCCTTATAAGTTACAGAATTGATAGCAGCATCAGGGAATACTCCCTTTGAAAGGAACTCTCCTCCGCCCTCAATCTCTGTTGCAAGTCCTGCCAAATAGGCTTTCTCAAGGGAATCGTTTGTTATTATATAGAGATCCGGGTAATTGTCTTCGTTCACGGAGGCCTTGTTTATGGCCTCCAGATATTCAAGACCTGACACCAGCACAGGCTCTATACGAACCTTACTGTTGGATTCAGAATAAGCAACTGCTTTGCTCTGAAGATATGGGGTCATGGTATCGTCTGTATACCACAACCTCACAGTAGTTTTATTACCTGAAAAAAGAGAATAATCCTCAAATATGCTCCTGTCAGAGCGGGCATAAACATATGTGCCCAGCAATGCACAGGCAACAAGTATTATAGATATTATCCTGATTTTAATTCTCATAAAGACTCCAGACATGAATCGAGGATCTCTATCATGTCATCTACATTCTCCTTCGTTATAACCAGCGGAGGAACAAATCTTATTATCTCAGTCCCCGCATTTATAAGGATGAGCCCCTTCTGCAGCGCTTTGATGATCACATCGGAAACAGGCCTGTTAAATACCAGTCCCTGCATGAGACCCGCTCCACGCCTGTCAATAATAAAGTCATACTTATCCTTAAGTTCATCAAGGCGCTTCTCCAAGTATGGAGCCACCTCATTCACATTCTCTATTATATTGTCCTGTTTAAATAAATCAAGGACTTTGTTGATTGCCGCACAGGCAAAAGGATTTCCTCCGTAAGTGGTTCCGTGATCTCCTGCCACCAGGGAGTTTGCCCCTACTTTTTCAGTCATAAGGAAGGCTCCGACAGGTACTCCGCAGCCAAGAGCCTTGGCTGTTGTCATGATATCAGGCTTTATTCCGTACTTCTGCCATGCAAACATGTATCCTGTCCTGCCCATTCCGCACTGGATCTCATCCAAAATGAGCAAAATATCTTTTTCATCGCAAAGAGCTCTTATCTTGGTCAAAAACTCCTCAGTTGCCGGGAATATACCGCCTTCTCCCTGAACGGTTTCAAGGATGATAGCGCAGGTCTTGTCGTTGACGCACTTAAGAACGCTGTCAAAGTCGTTAAGATCAGCAAACTTAATATTTCCGATCATTGGCTCAAAAGCTTCTCTGTAGTGAGGATTTCCCGTTACAGAGAGAGCTCCGAAGGTCCTTCCGTGGAAAGAATGATTCATTGCGATTATCTCGTGATCATTTTTGCCATCCTTAAGGAAAGCGTATTTCCTTGCAGCCTTAAGAGCACCCTCAACCGCCTCAGCTCCGCTGTTGGTAAAAAACACTCTGTCCATTCCGGATACTTCTTTTATCTTTTTTGCCGCCTCTATCGCCGGAACATTGTAATAGTAATTAGATGTATGCAGAAGCTTATCGATCTGGGCTTTTAATGCATCATTGTATTCCTTATTATTGTAACCAAGAGCAAATACAGCTATTCCGGAAACAAAATCCAGGTACTTCTTGCCGTCTATATCATAGAGATAAACTCCGTCTCCTTTGTCCAGAACTATCTGATATCTGTTATAGGTATGTAAAAGAGCTTTCTCCGCCTCGTCTATGTATTTCTGCATCATCTCACTCATTTTAATATCTCCTGTTATTAAACATTTGCAGCAGCTACTGCATCATTATCCGGCATAAACATGGTTCCGATACCTTTGTTGGTGAAGATCTCAAGCAAAAGACAATGAGGAATCCTTCCATCCAGAATATGCACTCTGTTAACTCCGCCTCTTACAGCGTCTGTACAGTTGCCAAGCTTAGGAAGCATTCCGCCGCCTATATTACCGCTTGCTATGAGTGCATCGGCCTCAGAACAGGTGAGTCTTGAAATAAAGGACTCAGGATCCTTGATATCCTTATAAACTCCCTCGATATCGGTAAGGAAAGCAAGTTTGTCCGCACCGACTGCCTTTGCAACAGCACAGGCGGCATCATCGGCATTGATATTGTAGGTGTCGAAATTATCATCAAGACCGATAGGTGCAATTATCGGAAGATAGTCGTTATCAAGAAGGTCATATAAAATCTTGGGATCGACTTTATCAATCTCGCCCACATAACCGATATCCTTGCCATCGGAATATTTCTTTTTAACATGGAGAAGTCCGGAATCCTTGCCGCTTATACCGATTGCCTTAACTCCCAATTCCTGGACCATTGTTACAAGCTGTTTGTTGACTCTTCCAAGGACCATCTCAGCAATCTCCATGGTCTCTGAATCCGTAACCCTCAGTCCGTTGATAAACTCAGCTTCCTTGCCCACTTTAGATACCCAGGAGCTGATTGCCTTTCCTCCGCCGTGAACAATGATCGGTTTAAATCCAACGAGCTTTAAAAGAGTAACATCTGTTATTACATTCTTCTGGAGTTCCTCGTTGCTCATGGCACTTCCGCCGTACTTAACAACAATGATCTTCCTGTTGAACTTCTGAATATATGGAAGCGCCTCCACAAGCACTTCTGCTTTCTTAAGTACATCCTGCATTCCCTGATCCATGATAGTCTCCTTTAACTCCTGTAATCTGCATTTATCTTGACATAGTCATATGTGAGATCGCATCCCCAGGCTGTTGCCTCTTCACTTCCTTCATGCATATCCACAAAGACTGTTACAGCGTCTGCCTTCATGATCTTAAGCGCCTCATCCTCATCAAAGACAATAGGTGTTCCCTTGTCAAAGACCTTGAGTCTTCCGTTTGCGCTCTCAAAGAACAGCTCCACATCGTTCTGGTCAAAATCAGCTCCCGAATACCCCATCGCGCACAGGAATCTTCCGAAGTTGGCGTCGCATCCGAATATTGCGGCCTTTGAGAGGTTGGATCCGACGATTGCCCTTGAAAGAGTACGCGCATCATCTTTGGACTTGGCATTTACTACCTTTGCCTCAAAGAGTTTGCTTGCTCCCTCGCCGTCCGCTGCCATCTTCTTGGCAAGGAAGGTGCACACAAAGCTGAGCGCCTCTTTAAATGCATTGTAGTCATCCGACTTCTCTTTTACCATTTCATTGCCCGCTTCGCCATTTGCCATTACCAGGAGGGTGTCATTTGTAGAAGTATCTCCGTCAACCGTTATCATGTTAAAAGAGTCTTTGACCACCCCTGAAACAGCTTCCTGTAAAAGAGCTTTCTCAATATTTATATCTGTTGTAAGGAAAGCGAGCATTGTGCACATGTTCGGATGGATCATGCCCGATCCCTTGCTCATTCCACCAAGGGTTATCTCTTTTCCACCTACTTCAAAAGTAACAGCTACCTCTTTGTTCACTGTATCGGTCGTCATGATAGCCTTGGAAGCTGCTGTTCCGGCGCTTATGCTGTCATCTAAAGTCTTGCTCATAGCTTCTACTCCGGCCACCAGTTTATCAACCGGAAGCTGCATTCCTATTACACCTGTAGATGCAACAGCAACCGTATTGTAAGGGACATCCAGGGTCTTCTCTACAGCCCTTGCAGTAGCCTCGCAGGCATCGAAGCCTTCTTTTCCGGTGCAGG
Source organism: Butyrivibrio sp. (assembly GCA_017445665.1). Classification (GTDB taxonomy): domain Bacteria; phylum Bacillota; class Clostridia; order Lachnospirales; family Lachnospiraceae; genus Butyrivibrio. The sequence goes on from JAFSTR010000108.1 coordinate 8,226, forward strand.
CATTGGCTATTCCGGAGTTTATAACAACGCCGTGCATAGGCTCGCCCGAATATACGATCTTCTGATCCCACTGGACGCATGCTGCCTTAACTACATTTGACGTAAATGTTCCCGCACAGGTACATGGCTTTTTGGAAAAGACAAAGGCCATATCCGTTCTGTTTTTATACTTGATACCGGCTTCACAGCTCGCTGCCATAAAGCCTTTTGCTGCTGTTACTCCGCCTTCTGTTACCTTCATAATGCCTCCTATTTATTAAACACTGTGAGATTGCTGTCATTAAGTACATAGTCGTAATAGTTCATATCACTTCTAAGGGTCCAGCCCATCTTCTGCCAGAACTTGTTTCCGACTTCATTGGTGACAAAGGCATTGAGACAAACCTTGTTGATACCCTCTTTCCTCAGCTGCTCACAGCAAAACTCAACCATTTTTCTTCCGATGCCGTGTTTTCTGTATTCCTCACTTACGCACACATGGTAAAAACAGGCTCTTCGTCCGTCATTGCCACAAAGGATCGCTCCCACGATTTTTCCGTCCTGCTCGTACACTGCGCTGGTTTCGGGATTTCTTTTTATAAAACGCTCGATCCCCTCCCGGGAATCGTCCATGGTCCTGATCCCGAATCCGTGAATGGACATCCACAGGGCATATACCTTGTCATAATCTTCTATTGTCATCTTCCGAACCATCTTAGTCTCACTCCCAAAAGATCAATTATTACGGAAAGCTTGGAACAAGTTCAAGTCCCGTAGCTTCATCAAGTCCAAACATGATGTTCATGTTCTGAACCGCCTGTCCTGCAGCGCCTTTTACCAGGTTGTCGATTGCGCCCATCATGATGACTCTTCCGGTTCTCTCATCGATCTTGAATCCGATGTCCACGTAATTGCTTCCTTCTACCCATCTGGTCTCGGGGAATACGCCGTCATCAAGAAGTCTTATGAACTTCTCATCCTTATAATACTTCTCATAGGCAGCTCTTATATCTGAAGCAGTCGGAAATTTGCCATCCTTCTTAATAAGAGTAGCGTACTCGGTTGCCAGGATTCCTCTGTTCATCGGAACAAGGTGAGGTGTGAAGTTTATCACCATCTCTTTTCCCGCAGCATATCCGAGCTGTTCCTCTATTTCGGGAGTATGTCTGTGCGAAGCCACTCCGTATGGCTTGGCTGACTCATTGACCTCACAGTAGAGATTTGCAACCTTGGCTCCTCTTCCGGCTCCCGATACACCTGAGAGTGCATCAACGATCAAAGTATCAGGATCTATAAGTCCTTCTTTAATAAGAGGATAAGCTGTGAGGATCGAACAGGTTGTATAGCATCCGGGATTTGCAACAAGCCTTGCTCCCCTGACCTTATCTCTGTTGATCTCGCAAAGACCGTACACAGCCTCCTCTATATACTGAGGTGCCTTGTGCTCTATCTTGTACCACTTCTCATAGACAGATACGTCTTTTAATCTGAAGTCAGCAGACAGATCGATTATCTTTACCTTATTAAGAATATCTTCATTAACAAGTGAAGCACACAGTCCCTGAGGAGTTGCGGTAAAGATGACATCCGCCTGGGATGAGAGTTCATCCATGTTGTCATCCATACACTTTGCATCCACCAGTTTAAAGAGATTTCCATATATATTACTGTACTTCTCATCAATAAAACTTCTGGATCCGTACCACACAACCTCCGCATCGGGATGTCCCTGAATAATCCTTACTATTTCAGCTCCTGCGTAGCCTGTAGCACCGATAATTCCTACTTTGATCATATTGGTTTTCACCTCTCATCATATGTATAAACTTTTTTAAGTATACGACCCGTGCATGAATAATGCAATAGAAATTTAAATATTTATGCAGAAAGCGAAAGATTTTTAAATAATTATGCAATTTAGTGTTGCATTTTATGCATCGAGGGTTTATATTTATATCCAACGAGCAACAATAATTATACCATACTAAGAAAGTTGAGGAGTGTTTCAATGGCAAAAGAAAAGGTTATTCTCGCATATTCAGGCGGACTTGATACAACTGCTATCATCCCGTGGCTTAAAGAAAACTTTGATTACGAAGTTATATGTGTCTGCATAGACTGTGGACAGGAAGAGGAACTTGACGGACTTGACGAGAGAGCTAAGAGCTGCGGTGCCAGCAAACTCTACATCCTTGATGTTGTAGATGAATTCTGTGATGATTACATTGTTCCCTGCGTAATGGCTCATGCTGTTTACGAGAACAAGTATCTCCTTGGTACATCAATGGCTCGTCCTCTGATCGCCAAGAAGCTGGTTGAGATCGCAAGAAAAGAAGGTGCTGTTGCTATCTGCCACGGTGCTACAGGTAAAGGTAACGACCAGATCCGTTTCGAACTTGGTATCAAGGCACTTGCTCCTGACATCAAGATAATCGCAGCCTGGAGAAATGATAAGTGGACAATGGATTCCCGTGAATCAGAGATTGCTTACTGCAAGGCTCACGGAATCAATCTTCCATTCTCTGCAGATTCCAGCTACAGCCGTGACAGAAACCTCTGGCATATATCTCATGAGGGACTTGAGCTTGAAGATCCTTCACTTGAGCCCAACTACAAGCACCTTTTAGTACTCGGCAAGACTCCTGAAGATGCACCTGATACACCTACAACAGTTACCATGACTTTCGAGGCAGGTGTTCCTAAGTCTGTTAACGGAAAAGAGATGAAGGTCTCCGATATCATCCGTACCCTTAATAAGCTTGGTGGCGAGAACGGAATCGGTATCGTCGACATCGTAGAAAACCGTGTTGTAGGAATGAAGTCACGTGGTGTATATGAGACCCCCGGCGGAACAATTCTTTATGAGGCACATCAGCAGCTTGAAGAGTTGATTTTGGATCGCGATACCTATACAATGAAGAAAGATATGGGCAACAAGTTTGCCGATCTAGTATATGAAGGGAAATGGTTCACTCCTCTTCGCGAAGCTGAGCAGGCATTCATCGAGTCAACTCAGAAGTATGTAACCGGTGAGGTAACATTCAAGCTCTACAAGGGTAACATCATCAAGGCTGGTACTAAGTCACCTTACTCTCTCTACAACGAGAGCATTGCATCCTTCAAGACAGGTGATCTTTATGACCATCATGATGCAGAGGGCTTCATCAATCTCTTTGGTCTTTCATGCAAGGTTCGCGCTATGAAGATGCAGGAAGTGGAAAAGAACAAGTAATAGATGAAATCCATCTTTATTCTGGGGATATATTTACTAATAACAAACATTTTAGGGTTTGCTTTCATGGGTATCGACAAAAGGCGCGCCATACGCAGCGCCTTTCGTATCCCGGAAGCAACCCTTTTTGCTGTCGCAATTATCGGAGGGAGCATCGGAAGTATACTTGGAATGCATATATTCAGGCACAAGACCAAGCATTGGTATTTTCTCTTCGGAATGCCTATAATACTTATATTGCAGATAGCACTTGTGGTTTTTCTGTACTTAAGTCCTATTGAATTCAGCTTTATGTAAAAGAGGTGTCCTATGCACTTAGCAGTTTGTGATGACAATATCGCCGACAGGAAACAGACAGAGCGTCTTTTGGGCCGTCAGTCCGACAGATATTTCAAGGAAACCGGAGAGAGGATCTGGATCGATTCCTATGGAAATGTAGAAGCATTTATGCAGAACCCCCAGATGTATCAGGGTCTTTTTATCGATATGAAAGGAGAAGACTGTAACGGTTTTGACATACTTAAGATGCTTCTTTATGCAGGCATTGAGAGTCCTATCGTTATGTGCTGCTCTACTATCGACTACAAGGCACTGGTGGAAAAAGAGGGGATCACTGCCCCGAACATTCTGTTCCTCGACAAGCCGATCAAGGTTTCAGATATCACAGAAATTGTTGATAAGATCAGTGAGCTTGATGTCGCCTCTGCCCCGTCAATAGAACTCAGGGGCAAGGATGAAACCATCTACGCTCACGGAGATGATATTATATGTGTCAAAAAAGTCCGTTCAGATCTTGAGGTCCATTTAACAGGAAACAGGATGGTTGCTGTACTTGATGATATTGCAAACTTCTATGATCAGTGCAAGATCTTCCCTCAGATCTGCCCTGTTAATGACAATGGCCTTGTAAATATTGATCACATTAAAAAGACAGGCTTTGGCAGAGTTACACTGGATAATGATATGACTCTTCCCGTTTCTTTTACCTACAGAAATGCCATAAGCAAAACAAGACAGTTCGTAAAAGAAAATCAAACCAAGAGTCTGAACCGGGAAAATTTATGATAGCACTTAAGATACTTAAACAGAAAAATTTCATGTCAAAGCTTCTTACTACAGACCTTTTTGATGATTTCACCGTTGAGGAAATTACTATTGATACCTTCAACACCTTCACAATAGACGGTCGTATCCATAAGGAGTTTTTTAAAGACACAGATGCTCCGGAAGAAGTTCCTCAGTCTGAGTTTTCAGAATGGGCCAGGATCCGTCCCATAGCTTTCAGCCTTATAAAAGGTAAGCACACTCCTCTCGGCTTTAAGTTCATTTTGCACCTGAGCGATAAGGAAAAGCTCTCTGTTTTACAGGCCTCTGACATGGATATATCCCCCGATCAGGTGTCCCTCGGAATAGGCATCAAGTACTCCCAGGGAGAGGTTTTGATAACCACCGGAGTCAGCTACCGGATCTTTACTTTGGATAAAAGCGCAGAAAAAGCCTGGGACGAATACATCCCAAGCTTTTTAGAATCAAACGGTATTGAAGCAGATCTTCTTTGATCTGCTTTTTTTATGCCTTGTACTTATTAAGAATGGCAATAAGATCATCATACTTCGGCTTGATCAGGTCATATTTCTCCTGATATCCATCCATAGAGCCGGCTCGGAGGATCTCTGTAAGTTCACATACAGGGGTAAGAAAACCTTTCAGGCCTAAATTAGCTCCGACACCCTTAAGAGTGTGAACCGCTTTAAATGCTTCTGAAACGTTTCCCTCGTCGAGATACTTGGTCAGATCGCTCATACTCTTATCATTCAAAAACTTGAACATAAACTTGGCAATAAGGTCCTCATTGCCCATAAATCTGTCCAGAATCTCGTCCCAGTCGACACCCCATTCAATTAGTTCTGTCTTAAACCCAGCGTCCATATGCCTCCATCTGAGAGCTGCAAATGCAAAACATACGATGTAACATATAATAATTTTACAACATTTGGTTTTTTACATCAACGATATGGATGTTTTTTATTTAATTTTAATTATTCCTGAGAAGAAGCAAGTTTCTCAGCCTGGTCAGCTGCTATAAGACTGTCAATGATCTCATCAAGATCTCCGTCCATGATCTGATCGATCTTATAGAGTGTAAGCCCGATCCTGTGATCCGTTACTCTTCCCTGATGGAAATTGTAGGTCCTTATCTTCTCAGATCTGTCGCCACTTCCAACCTGACTCTTTCTGAGCTGAGCCTCATCGTTGTGCTTTCTCTCCTGCTCCATCTCATAGAGCTTGGCTCTGAGAACCTTTAAAGCCTTGGCCTTGTTCTGCTGCTGGCTCTTTTCATCCTGACAGGAAATAACGATTCCTGTAGGAAGGTGTGTCAGTCTTACGGCTGAATCAGTGGTATTTACACACTGTCCACCGTTTCCTGAAGCCCTGAACACATCAAACTTGCAGTCATTCATGTCAATCTCAACTTCCACATCCTCTACCTCTGGCATGATCGCCACTGTTATAGCTGAGGTATGGATCCTTCCGCCGGATTCTGTGGAGGGGATTCTCTGTACTCTGTGAACTCCGCTCTCAAACTTAAGCCTTGAATAGGCTCCGTCTCCCTTTATCATGAAGCTTACAGTCTTTATACCGCCAATTCCGATATCCTCGACGCTCAATGTCTCTATTTTCCAGGCGCGTCTCTCTGCGTATCTTGTATAAAGCCTGAACATATCTGCAGCAAAAAGCGCAGCCTCATCCCCGCCGACACCTGCTCTTATCTCGACGATAACGTTCTTCTCATCGTTAGGGTCCTTAGGAAGAAGGAGGATTCTCAGCTTTTCCTCAAGCTCAGGAATGCGGTCCTTGGCATCAGAGAGCTCCTGCCTTAGCATCTCCTTCATCTCAGGGTCAGACTCTTCATCAAGCAGCATAAGTGAATCCTCGATAGTCTGCTTTGTTTCCTTGTACTGCTTGTAACACTCAACCAGCGCCTCAAGGCTCTTCTGTTCCTTCATCAGGCTTCTGAATTTCGCCTGATCAGAAACCACCGAAGGGTCTCCAAGCATCATTGTAATATCTTCATATCTTCTGATAATATCTTCTAATCTGTCAAACATATCCATATCTCCCGTTAACAACTAATGATCCAGGTTTCCTTGAATATGCGCCGCTAGTAGAAGCAGGCTTTAACAACCCTGTCGTTTCCTGAGAAATCCTTAACCACTTCAATCTCGTGGAACTTACCGTTATCTGTCAAAAGACCTTTAACTGCCTCTGCCTGATCGTAGCCAATCTCCAGTATCAGATATCCGCTGGAAAAAAGGTACTCCTCAGCATGGTCTATGATACGTCTGTAAAAGATGAGTCCGTCCTCAGAGCCATCCAGAGCAAGCCTTGGCTCATGGTCCTTAACTTCAGGAGCAAGGCTCTCAATCACATCCGTTGCAATATACGGCGGATTCGAAACTATTATGTCATATTTCTCATTATCCCTGGGGAAAAGATCCGTCAGCTCAAATTCACATCTGTCAGAAATCCCGAGGGTATCCGCATTTTCTTTTGCCACAGTAAGCGCAGCCTCTGAAATGTCAGTACAGTAAGCCCTTGTATCATTGGTATAGCGAAGAATACTAAGAGCTATACAGCCTGATCCCGTGCAAAGATCAAGTACCTTCATTCCGTCAGAGCAGTGTCTTAGGGCTTCCTCCACCAAAAATTCACTGTCCTGCTCGGGAATAAGGACACTTCTGTTAACCTTGAAGGTAATGCCCATAAAATCCCAACTTCCAAGGATATACGCAAGAGGCTCCCTGTCTGCTCTTCTGTCAGTAAGTGCATCAAATAACGCCTCTTCCTCCCCGGTAAGTTCCCTGTCCGGGTGAGCAAGAAGTGCGCTGTGGTCAGTCTTACACACATATTCTAAAAGGAGCCGGGCATCAAGTGCATACTCGTCTACTCCGGCTCTCATAAGTTTTTCTTTTCCGTTTTCGAAGGCTTCAAGATATTTCATCGTCAACCAGCCAACTCTCATCAATTTCATAACCGAAGGAATCAGCAAGGAATTCCTTCCAGTCAAACACCGCCTCAACAGACTTGATGGCAACCTCTATCATGTCGTCATCAGGCTCCTTGGTTGTAAGCCTCTGAAGCCAGAGTCCGGGTGCTGAGATCATTCTTACCAGGAAAAAGTTGGTCCTTCCTGCAAGTCTTATGATCTCGTAGGATATTCCGGAAATAACCGGAATAAGTAAAATTCTGATAACTACGCGCCATACATAGGAATCGATCCTGATAAAGAAGAACAGGATTATGCTTACGAGCATAACAAAGAGAATAAAGCTGCTTCCACATCTCTTGTGGAGTCTTGAGCTCTTTCTGACATTGCTGA
>JAFSTR010000109.1 GCA_017445665.1 Butyrivibrio sp.
AAAATGTGTCAAACTGTAACGTCCCCACTGACACAAACTGTAACGTCCCCACTGTCTCACTTTTTTAGTTTACTCAAATGTAATAAACGTTCCCGCCTTGCCCTTAAGTGCATCCGCAACAGTACTGATCGATGTGATGAGCACGGATCCGTTGTGGTTTGCCTCAAGGAATTCAATAGCTGCCTCGATCTTAGGAAGCATATCTACTTCTCCGAACTCGCCGGCTTCAATATACTCTTTTGCCTGAGCAACGCTCATCTTCGTGATTGGCTCTTCCTCAGGAGTCTCGAAGTTCTTGTATACATAAGGAACTGAAGTCAGGATTATGAGCCGGTCTGACTTAAGGTCTGCAGCAAGCTTACCAGCGATTGCGTCCTTCTCGATTACTGCCGAAGCGCCTTTAAGGACGTGACCCTGCTGGATTACTGGAATTCCACCGCCGCCGCAGCAGATAACTTCCTGACCTGCGTCAACAAGGGCTCTGATGGCGTCAATCTCAACGATATCAATTGGCTTTGGAGCGGCGATTATTCTGCGATAGCCGTTTCCGGGCTCTTCTCTTACGAAATTTCCCTTTTTTATTTCAATATCAGCATCTTCCTTGGACATATTTCTTCCGATAGCCTTGGTAGGTGCGTAGAAAGCCTCATCGTAAGGATCTACGGTAACCTGTGTAAGGATGGTGCTTACAGGAGTTGAAATGCCGCGGCCCATCAGCTCTGTCTTAAGTGAATTCTGAATGTCGTATCCGACATAACCCTGGCTCATGGCGTTACAAACGCACATGGGAGCGGGAGTGTAGTCGATATAGATCCTGTGAAGCTCTGTCATTGCCTTGTGTATCATGCTGACCTGCGGACCGTTAGAGTGTGTGATGACCAGCTGATATCCGGCCTCCACCAGGTCTGCCAGGGCCTTTGCTGTGATCTTGGTTGCTGTGAGCTGGTCGTTTGTTGTTACGCCCAGAGCCTCATGACCAAGGGAAACTACTGCTTTGATGTTATCCATTTCGTCCTCCTATGAGCTATTTAGATAAAAACATTTTAGCTTATTGCTATAATATGTGCAAAATGATGATTGAATTTCTTATGATAGAATTGTAATATATAGCCTTGTCGGTAACACGTTAATTTTTGTTTGCCATTTTTTATGGCGGATCGGATATATATGAGTAAAACAAATACCAAGGACCTTACAGTCGGCAATCCCATGGGTCTCATCTTTGGCTTTGCCCTGTCACTTTTTTGGGGAATGCTGTTCCAGCAGCTTTACAATATCGTAGATACAGCCATCGTATCCTGGTTTCTGGGAAAAGAGGCTTACACCGGCGTAGGTACCACAGGAGCCATTAACTTTCTTATCATGGGCTTCTGCATGGGAGTCTGCAATGGTTTTGCCATCCCCGTAGCTCAGAGATTCGGGGCAAAAGACCTAAAAAGCATGCGCAAGTTTGTATCCCATGCCATTATTTTGTGTGCCGTTCTGGCTGCTGTCATGACATTTTTTGTCAGCATATTCTGCAGACAGATCCTGATAGCCATGCAAACACCGGCAGATGTCCTTGAGTATGCTTACAAATACATACTGGTGATATTCCTTGGAATACCTGTTACATATATGTACAACCTGCTCTCCGGAATAATAAGAGCCCTTGGCGATTCCAAGCATCCTGTGCAGTTTCTTATCATTGCATCTATTGTGAACATCGGCCTTGACCTTCTGTTCATCATCCCTCTGCATATGGGGATCACAGGAGCAGCGCTTGCTACAGTAATATCCCAGGGACTTGCGGGCGTTATGTGCCTTGTATTTATCATCAGAAAGATTGAGATCCTTCAGCTTTCAAAAGAAGACTGGCAGCTTGACGGTTCGCACTTTTTCATCCTTCTTAACATGGGACTTCCCATGGGCCTTCAGTATTCCATAACAGCCATTGGCAGCGTAATACTTCAGACTGCTATCAACGGACTTGGCGTGGATGCTGCGGCAGCTGTTACTACAGCAGGTAAGGTGGGAATGTTCTTCTGTATTCCTTTTGATGCTCTCGGTTCAACCATGGCTACATACGGCGGCCAGAATGTGGGAGCCAAAAAGCTCGATCACCTTCAGCAGGGCCTTACGGCAGCCATAAAACTCGGAGTTGTATATTCACTGATAGCCTTTATCGTTCTGTATTTCTTTGGCAGAACCTTTGCGATGATATTCCTTGATGCAGGAGATGTGGCCTGTCTTGATAATGCACATATCTACCTGATAGTAAACAGCGCATTTTATATTCCGCTGGCTCTTGTTAACATCGTAAGATTCCTTATCCAGGGAATGGGATTCTCCCTGTTTGCCGTCTTGGCAGGAGTAATGGAGATGATAGGAAGAACCATTGTTGCGCTGGTGTTGGTGCCGATATTCGGATTCCCTGCCCTTTGCTTTGCAAGCCCCATAGCCTGGGTCCTTGCAGATGCTTTTCTGATACCTGCTTATATCTCAGTCAGAAACAAGCTTGACCGGATCTTCAGGGGACAGGTGGAAGTATATTAAAAATTTCGGAAACGCCTGGGCGTTTCCGTTTTTTTATTCGTTTATATGAGTAGTCATGTGCGGGTCAAGATCGGGATTTATCTTGGTTATCCTGCGGTCGTAGGTCATAAGACCGTTAACCTCTTCCTCGACATCGCTGACCTGAGTATAGACAGCTCCGCAAAGACCCTTTGGAATAAGAGGCTTCATGCTTGCGTTTATAAGGTTGTAATATGCGACACCCAGAGTATCCAGGTTGTCGTATTTTTTATATCCGTAGATCCTGTCGACACTGCTGTGTCCGTCAATATGGCAGGCAAGTCCACCGTACTCGGAGATGACGAAGGCTCGCTCCTTTTCTTTTTCTACATCAAGAGGTCTGAAATAGTTGTGGACACTCCTGAAGTTACCGCTGCCCTCGTCAAACCATCCGCTGGCCTGATCGATTGGACGGGAGTCATCAAGCTCTTTTGCCAAAATAGTGGCACTTGCGGCGTTGAACTGTCCCCATCCCTCGTTGAACAGCACCCAGGTTGCGATGCTGGGCACATTGTAGAGATGGCTGATGGTGCCCCTCATCTCCTTGAGCCACTCGCTTCGGCCCTCAGCTGAGCCTCTTGAGAAGGTCTTGTAGTGCGAAGGGCCGTCACTCATGCGTCCGAAGATCTTGGGGAACGCAGTGGGAAGGTAGGAGACTACAGGCTTGGCATAGCTGGAACCTCCGCTGACCATATCCTGCCAGACGATCATTCCGAGCCTGTCGCAGTGGTAATACCAGCGCGCCGATTCCACTTTGATATGTTTGCGCATCATGTTAAAGTGAAGGCGCTTCATTTCCTTGATGTCGTATATAAGGGCATCGTCGGAAGGTGCGGTGTAGAGTCCGTCCGGCCAGTAGCCCTGATCCAGTACTCCCATGAGGAAGTACGGCTTGTGATTTAAACAGAACCTCGGAGTTCCCTCGCTGTCAGGTTCTACGGTAAAGCTTCTCATGGCAAAGTATGAGGTCACATGATCCTCTCCGGTACTGATGTGGAGCGGATAGAGATAGGGATCCTCAGGGCTCCAGAGGTGGGGATCATCAATCGTGAATGAGAAGTGGTAGTAGCTCGGCGCAGGCGTTTTGCTTCCTTCAGGCGCATAGGGACATGTGTCTGAGGCAAAAGAGAGGTCCTGCGAAAATACGGTTTCGAACAGGTCAGAGGACTCCGGTGACTTGATCATTTCATGTCCCGGGAATTTCACAGTGACGTTGCCGGTAGCGTTGGTTGATACCTCAACTGAAAGAGTCTTAAGATCATGTTCGGGAAGTATGCGGATCTCCCTGATATATGTGGCGGGAACTTCCTCGAGCCAGACAGTTTGCCAGATTCCGCTCTGAGCTGTGTAGTACATTCCGCCGCGACGAAGAGTCTGCTTGCCCCTTGAATGGTATGAGGAATCGCTTGTATCGCGGACTCTTACCATCAGTGTATTGTTTTCGAAAGCTCTTTTATCTGATGAGATATTGAGCTGATCGGTTATGTCCAGGGTAAAAGGAAGATAGCCTCCGCTGTGGGACGCTATAAAGGTGTCGTTTACATACACGTCTGCAAACTGGTCAACAGCGCCGAAATGGAGCAGAAGCCTTGAGCCTGTGTCTTTTCTTGTGATGGTGGGAAGAGTTCTTTTGTACCAGAGAAATTGATCCGGATTAAGACGCCTTTCAACTCCTGAGAGCATTGATTCGGGAGAGAAGGGTACAAGTATCTGGCCGTCCATCTGAGACGGAAGATCGGTTTTATCATCTGATTCGGATGGCATGGGAACTATGCAGTAATCCCAGTATCCGTTTAAGTTTATGTAACTGTCCCTTACAAACTGGGGCCTTGGATATTCGGGGAGGACACGGTCCTTGTCCAGATTTTCTCCCCATGGGGTAAAGAGCCTGTTCAGAACGTCGTCTTCATGAGGCTTATCGATACTTCTGAGTGCATCAATGAGGTCCATATAATTACCTTTCTTAATCTATGGTATTGTCCTGACCTGCTGTGGTTGCAACAAGATCCTGATAGAATGCGCAATTAGCGGCATTTCGGTACACGCCTACCCAGAGCAGAGGAATGAACAGAGTTATGACACCAAGCAGATACAGCGGAAGGTAAGATATATTCAGGTAAAAGAGCCTGAACTTGTTGCCTTTCATCAGTCGCCTGCTGGTGGCAAGAATCTCTTTTGCCGACCTGTCGGGGAAGTCGTGGAGAATATAAAATGACTGTGAATATATAAGATAAACGATAACATTGACAATAAGCCCAACGCCAAGGAAAAGGATCGTTGCTGACATGTCGCTTTCAGATCTGGTTGTCATGTATCTTATAAGAAAGATCTGAGCGGGAATGCTGCCTGCAAAGTCCACCAGTACAAAGAGAGACTGGATGATCACGGCCTTCTGAGGCTGCTGGCGCAGTCCAAAGAAAATATCCGAGCTGGCAACAGGCTGTGAATATAAAAGATTCATGTAAAGATAAGCCTTCCCGGACACAAGTACGCCCAGAAGGATATTTATGATAATAGATATTAAACTGTTGATGATAAGTATAAGGATACTGTTCGTACCGGAAGCGGTTGAAATGCCGGAGACCAGTAGTTGAATGGCGTAGATGATAAGATTGGCGCCGATCAGAGTTCCGTATTTGCCAAGTGACTTTTCTTTTGCGATAGCTTTAAGCTGCTCGGTTGATTTGTAGTTCATTTAAAATAATGCTCCCCAATGCTAGATATCTCCTCCCTGTGATCATCCTGCGAGGTTCACATTCGCCCCTAATAAGCCCTGCTTGTTGAGGTCTTTTCTCGCCTGAACATAAGGATTCTCTTCGTTGCTGTATGCAATCTTGGTGCAGGTCTCTCCGCCTGCCACATAAGTGCGTCCGCATTCCGGGCACACTGCTGTTCTTATTGAAACTGAAGCCTGAAGGACCTTACCGTTGTTCATGGCTGCATCCTTGTAGGCGTTGCTCACATGCTCTGCTTCATGACCGCGAACTCTTGAAGCTGCTGCTTGCGGGCTTATATGCTGCGCGGTTTTAAAAGAAACCATCTCGTCGGAACCGTCCTGATACTTACGGTTCTTGCAGGTTTCACATTCTGCGGGAGAAACTCTTTTGCCCGGATTGGCCTTGGTGGACTGACCCGGATTTAATATGGCCTTGGGTGCTTCCTCGGCGGCAACTGCTGACTGTGCTGCTGCATAGCCGTTTGCCGACATGCCCATTGCATATGAGCTGTTATATGCGCTGTATCCACTTATCGCACCGATACCCATAGGCACCTCACTTTCATGCCCGTTCATGCTCTGTTAAAAGATCAGTCGCCAATCTGTACGCCTAATTCCTTGAGCATGTCATCAAAGCTTACACCGTTCATCTGCTTCGATATCGTATTTAGCTGAGCTCTGTACTCCGGATTGGTAAATACTGCGTGAAGGTCGTAAGCAAAGACGCTGTATCCGACCACAATACCTATTGATCCATAGATGATGGCTTTCTTGGCCTGAGGAAGGAGCTTCTCTAAAGTTCCCTTGCTCAGGATTGCAAGAATGATGGCTATTCCTCCAAAGATGATCCCAAGGTTTAAGAACAAACACAAAGGAATGGAAGCAAGCCCCATCACCAAAGCAGTACCTGCTAAAGCTAAATGTCCATCATTTCCCATCAAAACTTTTCCTCACAAAACCTCATTCTTACTATAGATGTTACACTAAATGCTTGTTTTTTTCAATGTTTGAGGGGATTTGGCAAGTCTTGAAAAGTGTCTGAAATGCTTGGTATAATATGGGAGTGCGCATAGTTTATGAAAAATTAAGCTAAATTTCTTACAGTATTTATGCGCGTTTCAAGTACAACAGGTTTGGAGAGGTTTTTATGGACATCGTTTTAAAGATCAAAGAAGAACTAAATGTTGAGAAATGGCAGGTTGAGGCAGCAGTCAAGCTTATCGACGAAGGCAATACAATTCCTTTTATTTCTCGATACAGAAAGGAGGTCACCGGATCACTCAACGATGAGCAGCTCCGTAATCTCGATGAGAGGCTCAAATATTTAAGAGGACTTGAGGAGAGAAGAGAGCAGGTTCTTGCATCTATTGAAGAGCAGGGAAAGATGACGGAAGAGCTCAGAGCTAAGATCGTTGCAGCCGAGACCATGGTGGCTATCGAGGATCTTTATCTTCCATACAGACCAAAGAGAAAGACAAGAGCTTCTGTGGCAAGAGAGAAGGGACTTGAGCCTTTGGCAGAGATACTGCTTGCGCAGGAGACAGATAAGCCTCTTCTTGATGAGGCAGCAGCTTTTGTTGATGCTGAAAAAGGCGTGGAGAATGCAGCAGATGCACTTCAGGGTGCTATGGATATCATCGCTGAGGATGTGTCTGATAATGCTGATTTCCGTACATATATCCGTGAAGCAACAATGGAGAAGGGCGTGCTCACCAGCAAGGCCAAGGACGAGAAGGCTCAGTCGGTTTACGAAATGTACTACGACTATGAGGAGCCCATCAGCAAGGTGCTCGGACACAGAGTTCTGGCTCTTAACAGAGGAGAGGCAGAGAAGTTCCTTGTTGTTAAGATCGTTGCTCCCGAGGAGCAGATCCTTCAGTTCCTTAACAAGAAGATGTTAAAGAACGAGAATCCCATCACTACTCCCGTTATTGAAGAGATCAATCAGGATGCATACGAGAGACTCATTGCTCCTGCTATCGAAAGAGATATCAGAAATGAACTTACAGAGAAGGCTGAGGATGGCGCCATCACAGTATTTGGCAAAAACCTCACTCAACTCCTTATGGCACCTCCTATTGCAGGCAAGACAGTTCTTGGCTGGGACCCTGCGTTCAGAACAGGCTGTAAGCTTGCTGTCGTAGATCCTACAGGTAAGGTGCTTGATACAAAGGTGATCTATCCTACAGCTCCTCAGTTCAAGGTTGAGGAAGCCAAGGCTGAGCTTAAGAAGCTTATTGATAAGTATGATGTTGATCTTATTTCTGTCGGAAACGGAACAGCATCACGTGAGTCTGAGCAGGTTATCGTTGAACTCATCCACGAGTTGGACAGACCTCTGCAGTACGTGATCGTAAATGAGGCTGGAGCTTCTGTTTATTCAGCAAGTAAGCTGGCTACAGAGGAGTTCCCTCAGTTTGATGTAGGACAGAGAAGTGCTGCTTCTATTGCACGCCGTCTTCAGGATCCTTTGGCAGAGCTTGTTAAGATTGATCCCAAGTCCATCGGCGTTGGTCAGTACCAGCACGACATGAACCAGAAGAAACTCGGTGAGACCCTTGAGGGCGTAGTAGAAGACTGCGTTAATAAGGTAGGTGTTGATCTTAATACTGCTTCAGCACCGCTCCTTCAGTATATTTCAGGTATCAGCAAGGTTATTGCCAAGAACATCGTTGATTACAGAGAAGAGCACGGTAAGTTTGCAAGCAGAGCAGACCTTCTTAATGTGCCAAAGCTCGGACCCAAGGCATATGAGCAGTGCGCAGGATTCCTCAGGATCACAGACGGTGAGAATCCGCTTGATGCTACCAGTGTTCATCCCGAGTCTTATGAGGCTACATTGAAACTCATGGATAAGCTGGGCATTACCTTTGATGATGTAAGGGCAGCTCAGAAGAACGCTGCTAAGGCGGCTCTTGAGAAACCGGCTGCCAAGGCAGAAGAAAAGCCACGTCCACAGAAGAAACCAAAGCAGGTGGTTATAAGAAATACTTCCACAGCTATGGGAGCTGCGCTGGCAGCAGCCCTTGCGGGAAGTAACCTGGCTGTGGTTGAGGATGAGAGCGCAAAGGGCGCTAAGGGCGGTAAAGGCAATAGCGCTCAGGCTGGTGGAAATGGTGGAAACAGTGCTCAGGCTGGCGGAAGCGGCGCAGGTGCATCCGGTGCCGGAAGTCTGTCCAAGAAGGTTTCTGAATCAGATAAGAAGAAACTGGCCGAGGAGCTTGGAATCGGTGAGATCACTCTGACCGATATCCTCTCAGAGCTTGAGAAGCCTTCAAGAGATCCCCGTGAGAGCATGCCTGCTCCTATCTTAAGAAGTGACGTCCTTGAGATGAAGGATCTTAAGCCCGGTATGGTTCTTAAGGGAACAGTAAGAAACGTAATAGACTTTGGCTGTTTCGTAGATATAGGTGTTCACCAGGACGGCCTTGTACATATTTCACACATCACTGACAAGTTCATCAAGCATCCGCTTGAAGCTGTCAGTGTAGGCGACATCGTAGATGTTCAGGTTCTTGATGTAGAACTTGATAAAAAGAGGATCTCCCTTACCATGAAGATCCAGGATCCTGCCAAGGTAGCAGCCGAGGCAGCAGCTAAGGCTGCCGAGAGAGGTAAGAGTGGCGCCGGTGCTGCCGGCTCCGGAAAGGCGTCCGGAGCTTCTGCCGGTTCAGCTAAGGCGTCCGGAGCTTCAGGCACAGCGGCAGCTGCCAAGCGTGTTTCTGTCGTAGACCAACTCGCCAAGGAAGCCGGCATCAAGAGAACAGCTCCTGTCAAGAAGGCAACAGGCGAAGGCAGCGCAGCAAAGAGCGCAGATAAGCCTGCGACATCTTCAGCGAGAAGGCCTGCTTCTGCAACAGGTGACGCACCTGCAACTTCGTCAGCCCGCAGACCCGCTCCATCAGCATCCGCTGATTCCACTGCTTCTGCAGGCACCGAGGCACCTAAGAAGTTCAAGAAGAAAGGCATTGTAATATTTAAGGGTAATGCCAACGACTGATAGGTTGGTTCTGTGTGTTTTGTGACAGCCACAGCTTGAACGTGGCCGATACACCATTTGTGCAAGTTTTCCCCGCGGAGCCCATGGCCCGCGGGGCTTTCTTTTGGGGCAGAGAGGCCGTTCGGGATAAGGATATTCTTTTCGGCCGGGCTTTTTTTGTGACTTTTCCGGCTGGAATTGTTTGAATCACTCTTTTTCTATATATATGTTTAAAAGTGGCCATGCAGTATGGAAAGCCAGGGGACCAAGAATTTGCATAAGGGCCTTTTTCTAAATATACGCTTAAAAGTGGCTATGTAGTATGGAAAAGCCAAGGATCAAATATTTGCACAAGGGTCTTTTTCTATATATATGTTTAAAAGTGGCCACGTAGTATGGAAAACCAGAGGATCATAAATTTGCACAAGAGACATTTTCTATATATACGTTGAAAAGTGGCCATATAGTATGGAAAAGACAAGGATCAAAAATTTGCACAAGAGGTTATTTCTATATATACACAGAAAAGTGGCCACATAGTATGGAAAAGCCGAAGATAAGATTACAGGCCATGTATCATCTCATACAACTTGTTCATAGGAAATATTTATGGACAATTTCCTCGACCTCGAGGAAGCTTAATGGATGCTTACTGTCTTCATATGTTGTAATCATGTTATATCCGGGAAGATAGCCTGCACGGATGTAGCGATACATTTTGTAATCGATGGTAGGCTGATATCCAGGATCATCACAGCGCCCAAAGTGCTCCCAGAGAATGATCTGATGTGTCACGGGATGCATGATCGTAAAGTCTGTAGCTATTGGACTGCCATAGATATCATGTATCTCTTCGTATCTATATGGTATGTTATGCGAAAACAGTGACTGTGCAATCTTTGCTTCAGATTTGGAACGAACCATTTCGCCCTTTGGGGCAGGGTGGGTTAAATGCTCCGGATGATCAGTGCTCTTTTCATAAGGAGCATACTCCCATTCATTAGTTATATGATGCTGATCGATCAGCAGTTTTCTATAAGGTGAGTCTGGGCTTAACATTTTGGAGTAATCATTAGCTCGTCTGTGGTTTAGATAATAGTTTATGCAGTTAAGCTCATTGAACATATCTTTTTGGAATTTGGATAAATACATTTTCTTGGCTAATAGTTTGGCTTCTTTTAAGTTTTTCTTCTTTGAGATGAATGTGCGTACCTTCTGCCCATTAACTATTTTTTGTTTGTAGAAGACATAGTAAGTCTTATCATTTTTCACTTGCCGTTGACATAAGATTGTCTCTTCCGGCATAGAAGATAACCTCCTTTCAATCTTTTTGATTTCTTCCTCGAGCTTTTTCTTGCGCTCGATAAAATAAGTAGTCTGATCCAATTATTAAATTCCTTTCATAAAAAAATCTTGTGTTGAAATGTTCCTGCGATAGCAGGCGGACATTCATACGCCATCTGAGCAGAATGCTTTTGATGAAACGTCGCTACAGAATATATCAAATGAAGACAGACATGTAAATAGATATGGGCCAATCTTAAAGAAATCTTAAGAAATTAGCGATATTACGAACATATCTCGATGACAACTAAATCAGCATGGAACCCTAGATTCCCGGGGGTTCTATACCCTAAGGCAACTTCTCGGCATATATAGAGAAAAAGATCTTTCTGCAAATTTTTGTACTTCCAGAATTCTATACCTTGAAGCAACTACTGAGCGCATATATAGAAGGAGAACCTTCTGCAAATTTTGCGCATTCCAGAATTCTATACCCCAAGGCAACTTCTCGGCTTATACATAGAAAGAAATTCTTCTGCAAATTTAACACACTCTGGAATTCTATACCCTTAGGCAACTTCTCGGCGTATATAGAGAAAAATAGCCTTCTGCAAATTTAACACGCCTCGGAATTCTATACCTCGAAGCCACTTCACAACGCATATAGAGAAAAATTCCCTTCCGCAAATTCTCGCGCCGGTCCCTAGACCGAACAAACAGTCCTCACGCTTTATCCTCATTTAATAAAATATTTCATTTTCCCCTATTGATTTTATGTAAGCATTAATGTATGATTGCTTAACGGACAAGAAATAGTCTTAGTCCTGGTAGCAATATATTTAATAAGTTCTCTTATTCAGAGTGGTGGAGGTACATAGGACCTGTGAAGCCACGGCAACCCCTTGACTTAAGATCAGGAAGGTGCCAACCTGAGCGTGCAACTTTCGAGGCCGAGTCACAACATGGCCCAGATACAACGAGCAATAAGAGGATCTGAAACTAATCAGTTCCGCTTGTTTGTGCACGCAACAAGCGGTTTTTTCATGCGACGATATGGCAGAGCAAATATAAACAGACATCTGGCATATCCCGTCGGATAGGTGCGACAGTCACCGGAAAGGAAAGAAGAATGGATAAATTTATTTTTACATCCGAGTCAGTAACAGAGGGACATCCCGACAAAATCTGTGATAACATTTCAGACGCAATCCTTGATGCCTGCATGGCACAGGATCCTATGAGCCGTGTGGCTTGTGAGACAGCAACTTGCACAGGTTTCGTTCTCATCACAGGTGAGATCACAACCAAGGCAGTAGTTGACTATGCTAAGATCGCAAGAGAGACAGTTTGCGAGATCGGGTATGATTCTTCAGAGAAGGGCTTTGATGGCAACACATGTGCAGTTCTTGTAGCACTTGATCAGCAGTCAGCAGATATCGCTATGGGTGTTGATAAGGCTCTTGAGGCTAAAGAGAATCAGATGACAGATGAGCAGCTTGAGGCAATTGGTGCCGGCGACCAGGGTATGATGTTTGGTTACGCTACAAACGAGACAGAGGAGTACATGCCTTATGCAATCAGCCTTGCACACAAGCTGACAAAGAGACTTACAGACGTTCGTAAGAACGGAACACTTCCTTACCTTCGTGCTGACGGTAAGAGCCAGGTTTCAGTTGAGTACGATGAGAATGGCAAGGTTAAGAGACTTGAGGCTATTGTTATCTCAACTCAGCATGATGAGAAGGTTACACAGGAGCAGATCCACGAGGATATCAGAAAGCATGTTATCGATCCTGTTGTTGATGCTTCACTCGTTGATGCTAACACTAAGATCTACATCAATCCTACAGGTCGTTTTGTAATCGGTGGACCTCAGGGTGATGCCGGACTTACAGGACGTAAGATCATCGTTGATACTTACGGCGGAGCAGCTCGTCACGGCGGCGGAGCTTTCTCCGGTAAGGATTGCACCAAGGTTGACCGTTCAGGTGCTTACGCAGCAAGATATGTTGCTAAGAACATCGTAGCAGCAGGCCTTGCAGATAAGGCTGAGATCCAGCTCTCATATGCTATCGGTGTAGCACAGCCTACATCAATCCTTGTAGACACATTCGGAACAGGTAAGGTTTCTGATGAGAAACTTACAGAGGCAGTTCGTAAGGTATTTGACCTTCGTCCTGCAGGAATCATCAAGATGCTCGACCTTCGTCGCCCTATCTACAAGCAGACAGCAGCTTACGGTCACTTCGGCCGCAACGACCTCAACCTTCCTTGGGAGAAGCTTGACAAGGTTGAAGAGCTTAAGGCAGCCGTTCAGTAATCATTTTTAGGCAAAAGACAGAAATAAAACATTCAAACCAAAACATCAAAAACGTGCAGGTCATCTGATCTGCACGTTTTCTTTTCCGAATCTCTTTTCCAGAGTTTCCATCATTACTTTATCTGCTTTTATTGCAAAGCCCCTTCCGAGCTTCTTGATCTGCTTGGTGGAAGCGAGATAGATAGCAACCTCGTCGTTGCCGTCACTGGTCTTTATCAGCGAATTCAGGTCCTCTGCCGAAGCGTTATAGGATTCCATATCCGCAAACCTGATCCAGACGGTCTTTGGCACTTCGTCAAAAGAGATTACCTTGTCCGCGATGAGCTTGGCATCCCTTTCGTCTTCCACAGAGACGCGGCCCTCGATGAAGACCTTGGCGTCCTCACCCAGCTTCTGGGCAGCGGCTTCATAGGCCTTGGGGAATACGATGACTTCCGCTACGCCCACCATGTCCTCCAGAGTAACAAAAGCCATGATCTGATCGTTTTTGGTGTACTTTATCTTTTTCTCTGACACAAGTCCGCCGATGGTGGCTCTTGCGCCATCTTTGACAACAGGGACACCGGTCTCCTCGTCAAGATAGAAGTCCGTAGTGGTATTGGTTATCTTTTTTCTCCACATGTCAGCGTACTCCTCGAGGGGATGACCACTGACATAAAAGCCAAGAACCTCTTTTTCAAATTCCAGCAACAGTTCTTTATCAAACTCGCCAACGTCGGGCATCGGGATCTGGTACTGGCTCTTGTTCTCCTCGCCTGCGATGTCAAAGAGGGACATCTGTCCTGCCATGGAGTTCTTGCCTGAGTTGTGGAGCTTATCCATTATCTGGCCGTAGATGTGCATCTTTTGCTTACGGGTGCCGGGGAAGCAGTCCAGGGCACCGGCCTTTATGAAGTTCTCCACGGCTCGCTTATTAACGTCGGTGTCTGAAGAATTCATCCTGGTCAAAAAGTCGTTGAGATCCTTAAACTTACCGCGGACATTACGCTCACGCACAATTGCAGCTATGACGGGCCTTCCGACGCCTTTGATAGCAGTGAGCGCGTACAGGATAGCTTTCTTCCTACCGGGAGCGCAGGTTTCTACAGCACCGGGAATAGGCTTGTCGCCCTCACCGGCGTCAACCTCCGCAACGGAGAATCCGTCGTAACCCTGGTTTATATCAGGTGGTAAAAGAGATATCTTCATATTTCTGCAGCTCATGATATAGCCGGAAACTTTGCCGGGGTTATCAATGACCGAAGTCATGAGAGCTGCCATGAACTCAACAGGATAGTAGTATTTGAGCCAGGCTGTCTGAAGGGCAACAACCGCGTAGCAGGCAGCGTGGGACTTGTTGAAGGCGTACTTTGCAAAATCCATCATGGAGTCGTAGATGCTGTTGGCCACATCCGCAGGGATTCCCTTGGATGCACAGCCCGGAACGCCCTCAGCCTCGTTGCCGTTTACGAAGTTGGCTCTCTCGACCTCCATTACGTGCTGCTTCTTTTTACTCATGGCACGGCGAACAAGGTCCGCACGGCCCAGGGTATATCCGCCCAGCTGCTGAACGATCTGCATAACCTGCTCCTGGTACACGATACAGCCGTAGGTGGGCTTTAAGATCGGCTCCAGCTCAGGCGCAGCGTAGCTGATGGCGCCGGCGTCGTTTTTGCCTGCAATATACTTGGGAATAAAGTCCATGGGACCCGGACGGTACAGAGAAACTCCCGCGATAATATCCTCCAGGGACTGGGGCTTAAGCTCCTTCATGAAGGACTGCATTCCCGCAGACTCCAGCTGGAATACGCCGTCGCAGTGGCCTGAACCGATGGATGCAAGAACTGCCGGGTCATTGTAATCAATCTCATCTATATTAATGTAATTGGCATCTCCGGGTTTTGCCCCAAGTGATCTGTTGGCAAAGTTCGTAGCATCCTTGATAACAGTCAGTGTGCGCAGTCCCAGAAAGTCCATCTTCAGAAGTCCCAGCTCCTCAATGGTAGTCATGGTGAACTGAGTGGTGATGTTACCCTCGGCTGACCTGGAGAGCGGGACAAGGTCCTCAGCCGGTGCCTGGCAGATAACTACGCCTGCGGCGTGGATTGAGGTGTGACGGGGAAGTCCCTCGAGCTTCTTGCACATGTCGATGAGCTTGTGCACTGTCGGGTCCTGCTCGTACTGGGTGCGCAGCTCGGGATTCATCTTAAGAGCAAGGTCCAGAGTGATGTTCAGCTCGTTCGGTATCATCTTGGAGATCTGATCGCCAAAGCTGTAGGGAAGGTCCATGACTCTTGCCACGTCCCTGATAACGCCCTTGGCAGCAAGGGTACCGAAGGTGATGATCTGAACAACCTTGTCTGCACCGTATTTATCGGTTACGTAATCTATAACATCCTGACGGCGCTCGTACTCGAAATCCACGTCGATATCGGGCATGGACACACGTTCAGGATTGAGGAATCTCTCAAAGAGAAGGTCATACTTGATAGGATCTATGTTGGTAATATGCATGCAGTAGGAGACGATGCTTCCGGCAGCAGAACCTCTTCCGGGGCCGACAGCGATCCCGTTCTCTCTGCAGTAGTTGATGTAATCCCATACAATAAGGAAATAGTCCACATAACCCATGCGGTTGATGACACCAAGCTCGTAGTCCAGGCGCTCTTTTAACCTGCCATCATCATCGGGATATCTCTCATGAAGACCGTCAAGGCACAGCTTATTAAGATAAGTCCAGGAATCATACCCCTCCGGAACTTCGTAGTGAGGGAGCTTGGTGACGCCGAACTCAATCTCAACGTGACATCTGTCTGCAATCTTCTGCGTGTTCTCAATAGCTTCAAGAGCATATGGGAAAAGAGCTCTCATCTCCTCTTCGCTCTTGACGTAGTACTGACCGCCTTCATAGCGCATGCGGTCTTCATCTGAAACCTTCTTGCCTGTCTGGATGCAAAGGAGCAGGTCATGGGCCTCCGCGTCCTCGGCATAGGTGTAGTGGCAGTCATTGGTGGCTACCAGCGGGATATCGAGCTGCTGTGAGAGCGCCATGAGAGTGTTGTTTACCTGGCGCTGCTCAGGGATACCGTGGTCCTGAAGCTCCAAAAAGAAATTGCCGTGACCGAAGATGTTATCAAGACGGATGGCAGCTTCCTTGGCCTTGTCCGGTGTTCCCTTAAGGATATTCCTCGGGATCTCGCCTGCAAGACATGCGGAAAGAGCGATGATGCCCTCGTGGTACTGCTCAAGTATCTCCATATCAACTCGGGGCTTGTAATAGTAGCCTTCTGTAAATCCGCGGCTGACGATATGGGAGAGGTTGGCGTAACCGACATTGTTCTCTGCAAGAAGGACCAGGTGATAGTACCTGTCATCGCTTACGGAAGTCTCCTTGTCAAAACGCGAACCCGGGGCGACGTAAACCTCACATCCAAGGATCGGGTTGATGCCTGCTTCCTTGCATTCCTTGTAATAATCGATAACGCCGTACATAACGCCGTGGTCAGTGATGGCTCCGGCATTCATGCCAAGCTCCTTAAGGCGCTTCACATATTCTTTTATCTTATTGGAACCGTCCAAAAGAGAATATTCTGTATGAACGTGCAGATGCGTAAATGACATTGTAAATCTCCCCCAAAGTGATAGTGAAATTATAACATTTTCTCCACAAAAATGTTAAAAATAACTAAATCGGAAACATCGGAAACATTTCCATCGCAGCTTTTTTACACTTAATGAAAAAACGTGTAAAATAGATATATGAAAATGATACATTTAAATATCATCTTAGAGAAAATCCCGACAGTTCTATTGCTGTCGATAAACGCAACTAATGTCTGCCATTGCAATAAATGGCAAGGGGGCATGTGAAGTGAAGTGGAAAAGGATACTGGCAGGTATAATACTTGTCCTGGT
>JAFSTR010000110.1 GCA_017445665.1 Butyrivibrio sp.
CATGGACTTCAAGGTAACAGGTACAAAAGACGGTATCACAGCTATACAGATGGATATCAAGATCCACGGTCTTACAAAGCCTATCGTTGAGACAGCTATCGCACAGTGCCGTGAGGCTAGATTATTCATCATGGATGAGTGCATGAGCAAGGCTATCGCTGCTCCTCGTGCTGAAGTTTCACAGTATGCTCCTAAGATCGTATCTCTCCAGATCGATCCTGAGAAGATCGGTGATGTTGTTGGTCAGAGAGGTAAGACAATCAACGAGATCATTGCAAGAACAGGCGTTAAGATCGACATCACAGATGACGGTAAGGTTTCTGTTTGCGGTGAAGATAAGACTATGATCGAGAAGGCTGTAGAAATGGTTAAGACCATCGTTACAGATTTTGAGAAAGGTCAGGTATTCACAGGTAAGGTTGTAAGCATCAAGGAGTTCGGCGCATTCGTAGAGTTTGCTCCCGGCAAGGAAGGAATGGTTCACATCAGCAAGATCTCCAAGGAGAGGATCGAGCATGTTGAGGACGTTCTCACACTTGGTGACACAGTTAAGGTTGTATGCCTTGGCAAGGACAAGATGGGCAGAATCAGCTTCTCTATTAAAGACTGTGCCCAGTAATTTACTGTATTGACATAATACGGGGCTGCTGAAAACTATGTTTGTCTTCTTGGCACGCTTGCGCTGGTGATATCTGGCAACGGTACTAAGCACCTAAAGGACAGGTGCTAAGTACCGGCCGATATCAACCACCTGCGGCGACAAACATAGTTTTCGCAGCCCCTCGTTTTAGGTAATAAGGGACATAATAATGAGTAATTCTAAAGATGTAATTAACGAAATCAATAAAAGAAGAACATTTGCTATAATTTCTCACCCTGATGCCGGTAAGACTACTCTTACTGAGAAATTCCTTCTCTATGGTGGCGCTATCAACATGGCGGGATCAGTAAAAGGTAAGGCTACAGCAAGACATGCAGTTTCTGACTGGATGGAGATCGAGAAGCAGAGAGGTATTTCTGTAACCTCATCAGTTCTTCAGTTTAACTTTGAAGGATGCTGCATCAATATCCTTGATACTCCCGGACACCAGGATTTCTCAGAGGATACCTACAGAACACTTATGGCAGCTGACTCAGCAGTCATGGTAATTGATGCCAGTAAGGGTGTTGAGGCTCAGACCAGAAAGCTCTTTAAGGTCTGTGCCATGAGCCATATTCCAATCTTTACTTTCATCAACAAGCTGGACAGAGATGCCATGGATACCTTCGATCTTCTCGATGATATCGAGAACAACCTTGGTATCGCCACATGTCCCATGAACTGGCCTATCGGCTCAGGTAAGCACTTCAAGGGTATCTATGACAGAAGAGAGAACCACATCGTAACCTTCTCTGAGACCCAGAAGGGTACCAAGGAGGGAAAAGAGACGATCATTGCAATGACAGATGAGGCTGCCATTGACAAAGAGATCGGTCAGGATGCATTCGGCAAGCTTACAGATGATATCGAGCTTCTTGACGGAGCAGGAGCTGAGTATGATCTTGAGAAAGTTAGAGCAGGTGAGCTTACACCTGTATTCTTTGGATCAGCTCTTCAGAATTTTGGTGTAGAGCTCTTTTTACATCACTTCCTCAAGATGGCAACACCACCAACAGGAAGAGTTTCAGCAGACGGCAACAAGATCGATCCTATGGAGAGCGATTTCACAGCCTTTGTCTTCAAGATCCAGGCCAACATGAACAAGGCCCACAGAGACAGAGTAGCTTTCATGAGAATATGCTCAGGCAGATATGATGCTGACAAGGAAGTTAAACACGTTCAGAGCGGCAAGATTATGCGTCTTTCACAGCCACAGCAGCTTATGGCTGACGAGCGTAAGATCCTCTCAGAGGCTTATGCGGGAGATATCATGGGTGTATTCGATCCGGGTATCTTCTCAATCGGCGATACAGTCTGCATGCCTAAGGATAACGTGGTGTACGAGGGAATCCCTACCTTCGCACCCGAGCATTTTGCAAGGGTACGTCAGGTTGATACCATGAAGCGTAAACAGTTCGTAAAGGGTATCACACAGATTGCCCAGGAAGGTGCCATTCAGATTTTCCAGGAGTACAACACAGGACTTGAAGAAATTATTGTAGGTGTTGTAGGTGTCTTGCAGTTTGATGTATTAAAGTTTAGACTTGAAAGTGAGTATAATGTTGAGATCATATTAGAGAGTCTGCCTTATGAGTACATCAGATGGGTAGACAACGAGGATGTTGATATGTCCTCTCTTGTTGGAACATCAGACATGAAGAAGATCAAGGATATGCACGACAGACCTCTTCTTCTGTTTATCAATGAGTGGAGCGTTGGAATGACTATGGAGAGAAACAAGGGACTTGTTCTTTCCGAGTTCAAGAAGAACTAAGAAAACTCTGGAGGGGGGAGCTTTTGAGAAAAGTTGCCATAACAATTAAAAGGGGTATAGCTCTTTTGCTTGCTACAGCTACATGTGCCATTTCTCTGTCCGGATGCGGATATGAGAGCTTTGATGACTATCTCGAGGCTCTCGGTATCAAGGATCCGATGGAGTATGACCTGACCATTTTTGAGACCACGGACTCAGATGACGTCAATGTGGATCTTGAGGATGTCCCTGCGCAGGAAGCAGAACAGGCTGCTGAAGAGATTCCGTTTGATGCCGGAACTTTAGAGAACTCAGAGACTGAAGATGCTGCAGCGATCGAGTTTAGTAAGGGTGAACCTGCCGATCTCGCACTTGAAGCCAAGTATAAAGATGCTTCCGAGGCGGATCTTGATGAGGATATGAAGGCTGCCAGAAAAGCCATCGGCCTTACTGATGACGGTATTGCGTCCCTCAAGAAGCAGCAACAGGGACTTTATGCATATGAGCACCTGACAGACGCCGGTAAGACCCTCTATGTAGAGATCCTTACAATTCTTAATTCTTTGTCAAAAGACATAATTATATCCACTACCAGTGATGATGCGGTGGAGATGGTTTTTGATTATGTTATGGCTGATCATCCGGAGATCTTTTATGTGGATGGATATCAGTACACCAACTATTCGCTGGGTGATACCATAACCAAGATCTCTTTTACCGGTAATTATCTCTATGACTCCAAAGAGGTCGCAAGAAGGCAGACACAGATCAATGAAGCAGTTCAGAAATGCCTTGCCAATGCGCCTTCATCAGAGGATGATTACTACATTATCAAGTATGTATATGAGTATCTGATAGCCAACACTGACTATGATATAGATGCTGTTGACAATCAGAATATCTGCTCAGTATTTTTAAACGGCAGAAGCGTGTGTAACGGCTATGCCAAGGCTGCTCAGTATCTGCTGAACAAGATGGGAGTAGACTGCACGCTTGTTACCGGAACTGTTGATACCAAGAACAGCAAGGGAATAAGACATGCCTGGAATCTGGTTCTTTGCAACGATACATATTATTACCTGGATGTGACATGGGGAGATGCTTCCTATCAGACGGTTTCGGGAGAGAGCGCTGATGCAATGAGGCTTCCGGATGTAAACTATGACTATCTCAATGTTACAACAGGGGAGATCATGAGAAATCATACAATCTCCGACACGGTACGTATGCCTGTTTGTAACAGCATGAATGACAATTACTATGTCAGAGAGGATGAGTATTTTACATCATCGGAAATGGCTCTTGTTGGAGATCTCTTCGACCGCAGGTACAAGGACGGAAGCAGGAATGTGACCTTAAAGTGCTCTACAGACGGCATATATGATTCACTTTTTGAGGAGCTGATCACAAACAGGAGAGTATTTGAATTCCTGCAGGGAGATACATCTCAGGTATCATATACGACTTTTGAAGACACCAGGACCATTATATTTTGGCTCTGATGCCAAGTTTCGGGATATTTATGATATAATGAGTGATAAAGGTATTCAAAGTCATATAAATGCATGCTCGCATGCTGATTTATATGACCTTGAAGACCGAACATACATGAGGAAAAAAGATATGCGATTTTATGAGCATATCGATTTCCGAATGGATGTCGGATTGCGAGAGTGAAGCGGAGCAATCCGATTATCACGAATGCTTATATGAAAGGAACTAAAATGGGAAAAGAAATTGCAGAAGTTGGATCAGTTAAGATTGCAGATGATGTTGTAGCCAGAATAGCAGCTCTTGCAGCTCTTGAGGTTGACGGCGTTTCTGCTATGGCTGGCAATTATACAAGTGAGAATCTGGAGAAAGTCGGCAGAAAGAACCTGTCAAAGGGAGCCAAGGTTATCGTCGGACAGAGTGAGGTTAAGGTTGATCTTGCACTTATGATGTCCTACGGATTTAATATCCCTGCTACCTGCCAGCAGGCTCAGACCCGTGTTAAGGCTTCTGTTGAGAATATGACAGGACTTGAAGTAACAGATGTCAACATCAGGATAGCAGGCATCACAATGCCTAAGGCATAAGAAGGATATTAAATGATGAATAGAACAGAACTAAGGGAGCAGGTTTTTGAACTGCTCTTTCGTGTTGAATTCAACTCAATGGAAGATATGTCAGAGCAGGAAGAGCTCTTTACTCAGACCTCTGACAAGGAGATAAGTACCAAGGACGCTGATTATATCAGGGACAAGTACGAGAAGATCGCTGAGAAGCTTCCCGAGATTGATGAAGCAATAAATAAAGAGACAACAGGCTGGAATACAGGCAGGATTGCCAAGGTAGATCTTGCTATTATCAGACTTGCCATTTATGAGATCAAGTATGATGATTCGGTTCCTACCGGTGTTGCTATTAACGAAGCTGTTGAGCTTGCCAAGAAATACGGCCAGGATGGCTCGCCTGCTTTCGTAAATGGAGTGTTAGCTAAATTTGCGCAGTGAATATACAGTCACACAGGTTAATACATATATCAAGAATATGTTTACTCAGGACTTTCTCCTAAAGAGCCTTACGGTCAAGGGAGAAGTGAGTAACTGTAAGTACCATTCATCCGGTCACATCTATTTCACGATCAAGGATAATGGTGCTGCTCTTGCCTGCGTGATGTTTTCCTCTGACAGGACCAGAGGCCTTACTTTTCAGATGAAGGAAGGCCAGCAGGTCAAGGTCACAGGATCTGTAAGTGTATATGAAAGAGATGGAAAATACCAGCTTTATGCCAGGAAGATAGAACCTGACGGAGCCGGAGTTCTTTATGAGAGATATGAAGAGCTAAAGAAGAGACTGCAGGAATCGGGCATGTTCTCCGAGGAGTACAAGCAACCGATCCCTAAGTATATACGAACTCTCGGTGTTGTGACGGCACCAACAGGGGCTGCGGTACGTGACATTATCAATGTCGCTACCAGGAGAAACCCGCATATCCAGATCATTCTTTATCCTGCCATAGTACAAGGCGAAAAGGCCGCCGAGAGCATAGTAAAGGGCATTGAGACTTTGTCCGGCTCAGAGGCTGATGTAATCATCGTTGGACGTGGCGGAGGTTCTATAGAAGATTTATGGGCATTTAACGAAGAGATTGTCGCTCAGGCAATTTTTGACTGCCCCGTCCCAATTATTTCAGCAGTTGGACATGAAACAGATACTACCATCGCGGACTTTGTATCGGACAGGAGAGCACCTACGCCTTCTGCAGCGGCAGAGCTTGCGGTATTTGAATATGAGAGATTTGTTCAGGACCTTGAGGACTATGGAAGTACTCTTTTAGCCCTTATGGACAGACGAATAAAGAGATTGTCCATTGAGGAAAAGAGATATGCCCAGGCCCTTAAGCACTTAAGTCCCATGGGTAAGATCAGGGACAAGCTTCTTAGGATGGACCAGTATCAGGACAGCCTTAAGATGCTTATGGAAAAGAGGCTAAAAGCCGCAAGGCACGAACTGGAAGTAGATATAGAGAGGCTTAAAGGTCTTTCACCGCTTGACAGACTAAAGACCGGCTACTCTTACGTGTCGGATAAGGATGGCAAGAACATCCGAAGCATCGGGGATGTTAAAACAGGTGATGAGCTCTCAGTGTATGTAAGTGACGGCCTTGTAAAGGCAAACGTCACCGGAACTGAAGAGGTCGGTTTTTACTGAATTTGGGAGGAATAATGAAAAAAGAAGCGCAGAAAATGACGATCGAGGAAGCTTTTGCTGCGATTGATGAGAAGATCAAAGCTCTTGAGAATGAGGATATCTCGCTGGAGGAGTCCTTTGCGCAGTACAAGGAAGGCATGGAGCTTTTAAAACAGTGCCATGAGTCCATCGAGAGCGTTGAGCAGAAGGTAAAAGAGATTGCCGAAGATGGTAGCTTGGAGGATTTTGAGTAAATGAGCGCAGTTTCAATAGAGGATGAACTTTTAAAAAGGGCAGCCTATTTTGAAGATATATTAAAAGAGGCTCTTCCTAAAGAGGAGGGCTATGCAAAGACTGTAATAGAGGCCATGAACTACAGCCTTTTGGCGGGAGGCAAGCGCCTTCGTCCTGTTATGATGCTTGAGGCATTTAAACTCTTTGCCGGAGAAGATGCAGATGATAAGGTGCTGAGGCCCTTTATGCTTGCAATGGAGATGATCCACACCTATTCTCTGGTTCATGACGATCTTCCGGCCATGGACAACGATGAATACAGAAGAGGTCGAAAAACGACGCATGTTGTGTATGGACCCGGTATGGCTACTCTTGCGGGAGACGGACTTCTTAATCTGGCTTTTGAGACAGCGATCAGGGGCGCTGCCCGGGGAAAAGAGCTTGTATACTACGATGGGGATTCCCCGAACAGATATCTGGCAGCTCTTGATGTACTGGGAACAAAGGCAGGTATTTACGGTATGGTGGGCGGCCAGTGTGCCGATATCTGTGCCGAGAATAACACAGATATGGACGATGAGACTGCCAAGGATGTGCTACACTACATAGATGAGAATAAAACCGGAGCTCTCATAGAGAGCAGTCTTATGATCGGAGCCATTTTAGGCGGTGCATCTGCTGAGCAGGTTAAGAAAATAGAGAAGATGGGAAGCAATGTTGGAATAGCCTTCCAGATCCAGGATGACATTCTGGATATCGAGGGTGATGCAAAAGAGCTTGGAAAGCCCATCGGTTCTGATATAAAGAACGAAAAGACCACCTATGTAAGCCTCTATGGCATGGAAAATGCCAAAAAGAAGGTAAAAGAGTTATCGGATGAGGCCATGGAGATACTAAGAAGCTTTGGACAAAGCGGAACATTCCTCGAGGGACTTTTCGAATATCTTATATACAGAAAGAAATAATTAAGGTTAATTGGAGTTAAAAATGCTTCTTGATCAGATAAATCAGACCGGCGACATAAAGAGGATAGCCCGTGAGGATTACCCTGAACTCGCCCAGGAAATAAGAGAATTTCTAATAGACAAGATCTCCAAAACAGGAGGTCATCTTGCATCCAATCTCGGTGCAGTAGAGCTTACCATGGCACTTCATATTGCACTTGATCTGCCAAAGGACAAGATAATATGGGATGTAGGACATCAGTCCTATACACACAAGCTTCTTACGGGACGTAAGGAAGGCTTTGATACACTGCGTCAGTACGGCGGTATGAGCGGATTCCCCAAGAGATGTGAGTCTGATACCGACTGCTTTGATACAGGTCACAGCTCCACATCCATTTCTGCAGGACTTGGTATGGTAAAAGCAAGAGATCTTAATGGCGAGGATTATGCTGTTGTTTCTGTTATCGGCGACGGATCGCTCACCGGCGGACTTGCTTACGAGGCGCTCAACAATGCATCAAGGCTTGAGACCAATTATATCATCATCTTAAACGACAATGAGATGTCCATCTCAGAGAGCGTAGGCGGAATGGGCAAGTACCTGAACAATGTCCGTACAGCTCAGGGATATCTTACACTCAAGGAAGATGTCTATGCACAGCTTCGTACCAGCACCAAGGTTGTCGATTCCATCAGAAGAGCCAAGAACTCTTTTAAACAGCTTTTTGTACCCGGAATGGTGTTTGAGAATCTTGGTATCACATACCTTGGACCTGTAAACGGACATGACACTGCAGGTCTTGTGCGCGCCATCAAGGAAGCCAGAAAGGTCAAAAAAGCCGTGATGATCCACGTAGTTACCAAAAAGGGTAAGGGATATGAACCTGCTGAGAAACACCCTGCAAGGTTCCATGGAACAGAGCCTTTTATCGTGGAGAACGGACTTCCCAGAAATCCCAGGACTACAGCCAATTACCAGGATATCTTTTCAACGGTAATGTGCAAGCTCGGAGCCAGGGATGACAAGGTTGTGGCTATAACGGCAGCCATGGCTGACGGAACGGGACTTAAGAGATTCAGAAATATATATCCCGACAGATTTGTTGATGCGGGAATAGCTGAGGAGCATGCGGTCACATATGCTGCAGGACTTGCTATCGGCGGTTATAAGCCGGTGTTTGCGGTTTATTCTTCCTTCCTTCAGAGAGCCTACGACCAGGTGCTTGAAGATGTATGCCTTCAGAATCTGCCTGTTGTCTTTGCCATAGACAGGGCAGGACTTGTAGGAAGTGACGGTGAGACGCATCAGGGTATTTTTGATCTTTCGTATATGTCATCAATGCCTAACATGCATGTGATGGCACCCAAGAATAAATGGGAACTCTCAGATATGCTGAAGTTCGCGGTGGCTTTAAACGCACCGGCAGCAGTCAGATACCCAAGGGGCAATGCCTATGACGGTCTTAAGGAATTCAGGGCGCCTATTGAGATGGGCAAGTGTGAGCCTATCTATGAGGAAAAAGACATTTGCCTTCTGGCAGTGGGAAGCATGGTCAGGATTGCTGAGGATGTGAGAAACATCCTTAAGGATAAGGGCTACAAGTGCTCTCTGGTTAATGCGAGATTCGTTAAACCCATTGATACCGATTATATCCACAGGGCATCAGCTACTCACAAACTCTTTGTGACAATGGAAGAGAATGTGGCATCAGGCGGATATGGCGAGAAGGTAAGGAGCTATATCGATGAAAAGAGACTTGATGCCAATGTTCTGGTAATAGCTATCCCGGATCAGTTCATTACTCACGGAAGCGTTGACAAGCTCCTTAAAGAGCTCAGGATGGATGCGCAGTCCGTGGCAGAGAGAATCATAGAAGAAGTACAAAGGTAAAAGAATTTATGGCAAAGGATAAAGAGCGTCTGGACGTTCTTCTTGTAAACAGAGGCCTTGCTCCTTCGAGAGAAAAGGCAAAAGCTCTCATAATGGCCGGCGATGTGTTTGTAAACGGACAGAGAGAGGACAAACCCGGTACCACTTTTGAGGAAGCCAAGATAACTTCGCTTGAGGTCAAAGGGGCTACACTTCCCTATGTCAGCAGAGGCGGCCTTAAGCTTGAAAAGGCAGTCAGGAATTTTGGCTTTTCACTGGATGGTAAGGTATGCATGGATATCGGCGCTTCCACCGGAGGATTTACTGACTGCATGTTGCAGAACGGCGCAGCCAAAGTGTATTCCGTCGACGTCGGACACGGTCAGCTTGACTGGAAGCTTAGAAATGATGACAGAGTGGTCTGCATGGAAAAGACCAACTTCAGATATATGGTCAGGGACGACATAGAGGATGACCTTGATTTTGCATCCTGCGATGTGTCTTTTATCTCACTGACCAAGATACTGCTCCCTGCAAGGAGACTTCTTAAGGACGGAGCCGAGATGGTCTGCCTTATCAAGCCTCAGTTTGAAGCCGGAAAAGAGAAGGTCGGTAAAAAGGGAGTAGTAAGAGATCCGGAGGTACACTCCGAGGTCGTACACAGGATATTTGATTTTATGGGGATTGCGGGCTTTGAAGTCCTTCATCTGGATTTCTCGCCGATCAAAGGACCTGAGGGCAATATCGAGTATCTGATCCATATCAGAAAGGATCCTGAGAGAAACGCAGAAGTAGAGCAGCTCTCCGAAGCAGACGGGGAAAAGAAGCTTTCAGAGATACAGGCCCGGAAGAGCGGTATTTCCTTTGAAACAGAGAACAATAAGCTTATAGAGGATGCGGTATTAAGGGCAGCAGCAGAGCTTAAATAGGGGGCAGGCTATGGAGAAGTTTTGTATTGTTACCAACAAGATCAAAGACAGCGATTTAAAGGTTACAAACCACATCAAGGATTATCTTGAAAAACGTGGTAAGACAGTTACCATCGCTGAAGAGAAAAATGAGGAAGATCCTCTTTTTATCTCGAGGAAGCATCTCAGCGTGATACCTGAGGACACGGATCTTGTCATTGTTCTTGGCGGAGACGGTACAATGCTTCAGGCAGCAAGAAGCGTAGCATATCAGGACATTCCGCTCATAGGTGTTAACCTTGGCACTATGGGATACCTTGCCGAGGTTGAGGAGACAGGCATAGACGATGCTCTGGACAGGATCCTTAAGGGCTTGTATGAGATTGAGGACAGAATGATGCTAAGGGGAGCTCTTGAGGGCAAAAAAGACTACTCCCTAAACGACATTATTGTGACCAGGTATCAGGGAATTACTACTATCGGCTACAATATATTTGTTAACGATCAGTTCCTTTGCAGTTATTATGCAGACGGCCTTGTGGTTTCAACACCTACAGGATCAACAGGATATAACATGTCAGCCGGAGGCCCCATCATCGAGCCGTCAGCCAACATGATCCTGGTTACCCCAATCTGTCCGCATACGCTCAATTCAAGGAGCCTTGTCTTTTCCCCTAATACAAGGATCGAGGTTGAGCTGCTTCCCGGAAGGGACGGTAATCCCATGACTGCCATCAGCAGCTTTGACGGCAGCGGTACACTCCTGATGAACACGGGAGATAAGATTGAAATAAAGATGTCCAAGAAGACTACCAAGATTTTGAGACTCAACAAAGTCAGCTTCCTGGACGTCATAAGTAAAAAATTTGAAAAATAAGAAAGGAGATTGTCGTGAAGAAGAACAGACATGACAAGATTATCGAGCTTATTAACAACCATGAGGTAGAAACTCAGGAGCAGCTTGCATCACTTCTCAAAGAAGCAGGCTATGATGTTACTCAGGCAACGGTTTCGAGGGACATCAGGCAGATGAAGCTTACCAAGCAGGTAACTCCTGACGGAAGACAGAAATATGTCTACACTACAGCAGACCCTGAGGTTATGCATGATAAATACGTAAGCGTAATAAAGGCCGGATACGTAAGTATGGACGTCGCAGGAAATCTTCTTGTTATCAGGACTGTTTCAGGTATGGCCATGGCTGTTGCTGCAGCGATCGATGCTCTTGATATGCCTGAGATTGTCGGCTGCATAGCGGGAGACGATACGATATTCGTGGCAATCAAGTCCAACGAAGTAGCTTTAGAGCTCATGGAGAAGTATAAAGGCGTTTTAAACAGAGGATAAGATGTTATATAGTTTGCACGTTAAGAATCTTGCTCTTATCAAGGAGCAGGAGATTGAGTTTTCAAAGGGACTTAACATACTCACCGGTGAGACAGGTGCAGGTAAATCTGTCGTCATCGGAAGTGTGAATCTGGCCCTGGGAGGAAAGGCAGATGCCTCGCTCATCAGAACCGGCGAGGAATATGCTTTGGTAGAGCTTGTCTTTGGAATTGAGAATGATCTTCAGAGAAAGCTCCTTAAGGAGATGGATATTCCTGTTGAGGAAGACGGGACACTGATCATGCAGCGCAAGATCATGCCCGGAAGAAGTGTTTCGAAGATTGGGGGAGAAAACGTATCAGCAAGACAGCTGAAGGATATCTCTGGTATTCTAATCAATATTCATGGTCAGAATGACCATCAGGAACTTCTCCACAAGAAAAAACATATTGAGATTCTTGATAATTACTGCGAGGCTGAACTGGCAGGTCTTTTTGCTGAGCTTGGAACCTCGTATTCGCATATGAGAGAGCTGGAAAAAGAACTCTCGGATACCGATATTGATGAGAGCGCAAGGATCAGGGAGCAGGAGCTCTTAGAGTATGAGATCGGTGAGATTGAGGATGCAGCCCTTGTTTCCGGTGAAGACGAAGAACTTGAGAGCAGCTATCGCAAGATGGTCAATGCACAAAAAATATCGGGGGCGGTTTATCAGACAGCTTCCATGGTAAACTCGGGAGATGGTGAAGACAGTGCTTCTGACATGGTGGGAAGAGCGGTCAGAGAACTCTCATCCGTTGTTAATTATGATGAAGAACTTGAGGATCTTCTGTCACAGCTCACTGATATAGAGAACCTGCTTACGGATTTCGGACATTCGATCTCAGACTACATAGACGGTCTTGAGTTTGATGATGAGAAGTTCAGGACCACTGAGGACAGACTCAACACGATCAATCATCTTAAGGACAAGTACGGCGGAAGTATCGATGCTGTTCTTAAATACATGGAAGAGAAGAGTAAGAGGCTGGATGCCTTAAGTGACCTTGGTGCACACAGAGAAAGGCTCCTCAAGGAGATTGAAGCGGAGAAGTCGAAAGCTCTTTTGCTGTGCAGTAAGATCTCTGATGTCAGGAAGAAGGGTGCGAAGGGGCTTTCAGAGAAACTTCGGGCGGCACTTGTTGATCTCAACTTCCTTGATGTAAAATTTGAGATTGATGTACGAAGTGATGAGGAGAAGATTTCGTCACGGGGATACGACGACGTTGAGTTTATGATATCCACTAACCCCGGCGAGGCACTTCGTCCTCTTGACCAGATAGCAAGCGGTGGTGAGCTGTCCAGGATAATGCTTGCCCTTAAGACCGTGGTTGCTGACAAGGACGATATCAGCACACTCATCTTTGATGAGATCGATGCCGGGATCAGCGGTAAGACGGCGTGGAAGGTTTCTCAGAAGCTTGGCGAGCTCTCTAAAGAGCACCAGATAATCTGCATCACACATCTTCCGCAGATTGCAGCTATGGCAGATACTCACTTCATGATCGAGAAGGGGCTTGAAGAGGGCAGGACAGTTACAAGTATTTACGGCCTTGATGAAGAGTCAAGTGTCAGGGAGCTGGCAAGGCTTCTTGGCGGAGATACCATCACGGAAGCAGTTATAACCAACGCGCAGGAGATGCGCAAGATGGCTACGGACAGCAAGAACTGAGACAAGATAAGAGGCATACAGATGACTATAGACAACGATGATCTTTTGAACAGCATAATGGCTTCTCTTGGAAGGATCGATACGATTTCTCTGGATGAGATACCGAATATTGATCTTTACATGGATCAGCTGACTTCTTTTATGGATGAGAGACTCAAGAAGACAACCCGTCATCCGGGAGAGGACAAGATCCTTACTAAGACCATGATCAATAACTATGCCAAGAATGATCTGCTTCCTCCTCCTGTTAAGAAGAAGTATTCCAAGGATCATCTGATACTGCTTATAGTTATTTACTATCTCAAGAATATTCTGTCGATCAGCGACATACAGACTCTGATAGAACCCCTAAAGCGCAGATATTATGGGGCAGAGGACAAGCTTGACCTTTCCAGGATATATGAGACCCTGTATCAGCTTCAGGAGGAGTCTTTAGAGCCTGTTAAAGAGGATATCACCAAGCGATACGAAAGGGCTATGAAGACCTTTGATGATCCGGACATCAATGAAGAAGAACAGAAAAAGATGCGTCTTTTTTCATTCATAACTCTTCTTAGCTATGACGTTTACGTTAAAAAGCTACTTATAGAGAAGATTCTGGACAATATGACAGAGAATGAAGATAAGCCGGATAATAAAAAAGAAAAGAAAACCAAGGATAAGAAGTAATGGGAATTTATGATACACTCAATTCGCAGCAGAAGAAAGCAGTGCTGCAAACTGACG
The DNA here is from genome assembly GCA_017445665.1 of Butyrivibrio sp. Taxonomy (GTDB): domain Bacteria; phylum Bacillota; class Clostridia; order Lachnospirales; family Lachnospiraceae; genus Butyrivibrio. The sequence continues at coordinate 13,791 of JAFSTR010000110.1, forward strand.
GACCGGTGCTTATTTTGGCCGGTGCAGGATCCGGTAAGACCAGGGTGCTTACCCACAGGATTGCTTACCTGATCGATGAATGCGGGGTTAATCCCTGGAATATAATGGCCATCACCTTCACCAACAAGGCAGCAGGTGAGATGAGGGAAAGAGTAGACAAGATCGTTGGCTTTGGAGCGGAGAGCATCTGGGTTTCTACCTTTCACTCGAGCTGTACCAGAATGCTCAGAAGATATGCTGACAAAATAGGGTACAGCAACAATTTCACAATTTATGATACTGATGATTCCAAGGCACTTATGAAGGATGTATGCAAGAGATTTCAACTTGAGACTCAGCAGCTCAAACTCAGGAATATCATGGGCATTATATCCAAGTGCAAGGACAATCTTGTAAGCCCTGAGGAGTACGCTCTTTCAGCGGGCAATGACTATATCAAGACAAGAGTTTCCAAGGCATATACCGAGTACCAGCTGGCGCTTAAGAAGAACAACGCCTTTGATTTTGACGATCTTATCATGAAGACCGTTGAGCTTTTTAAGAAGAATCCTGACGTGCTTGACTCCTATCAGGAGAGATTTAAGTACATAATGGTGGATGAGTATCAGGACACCAACAATGCGCAGTTTGAGCTGATAAGGCTTCTTGCTGACAAGTACAGAAACCTCTGCGTAGTTGGTGATGATGATCAGAGCATCTACAGATTCAGAGGTGCCAATATCAGGAATATCCTGGATTTTGAGAAGGTATATCCCGATGCTACGGTCATAAAGCTCGAGCAGAACTACAGATCAACCCAGCAGATCCTTGACGCTGCCAATGCGGTTATCAGCAACAACTCAGGGCGTAAGGATAAGGCTCTTTGGACTGATATCAAGGATGGGGATAAGGTACACCTGAGGGAGTTTGATACCGCCCAGGATGAGGCTGAGTTCATAGCTTCAGAGATTGGGAAGCTTAAGAGAAACCACAAGCTCTCCTATGATGAGACAGCCGTTTTGTACAGAACCAATGCCCAGTCCAGACTTTTGGAGGAGCGCTTTGTCTATGAGGGAATCCCCTACGATATTGTAGGTGGTACCAACTTCTATTCAAGACGTGAGATAAAAGACCTTCTGGCGTATCTCAAGACTATTGACAGCGGCCTCGATGATATTGCAGTCAAGAGGATAATAAACGTCCCCAAGAGAGGGATTGGAGCAACAACCATAGAGAATGTTCAGGCGTATGCTGATGAGAGACAGATAAGTTTCTTTGAGGCTCTGTGTGAAGCTGACCAGATCATGACTATATCACGCGGCAGCGCTAAGCTCACGGACTTTGTGACCATGATCAGGGCCTTCAGGACCAAGAGTAAGAGCTATTCTCTTGAGGAACTTCTTAAGGATGTCATTGATGTTGTGGGATATATGGACTACCTCAAGACCCTGGATGACGATGACGACAGCGGAGACAATGACAGAGCTGCAAACGTCGATGAGCTTATATCCAAGATCGCTGCTTATGAAGAAAACGAGGAAGTTGAGCAGCCGACTCTTACAGGTTTCCTTGAAGAGGTGGCGCTCGTTGCTGATATAGACAGGATCGGAGAGGACAATGAGAAGGTACTTCTCATGACGCTCCACAGCGCCAAGGGACTTGAGTTTGAGAACGTTTATCTGGCCGGTATGGAAGAGAATGTCTTCCCGAGCTATATGGCGCTTCAGTTTGAGGACTCAGATCCGGAGGGTATTGAGGAAGAGAGAAGACTTGCCTATGTGGGAATCACAAGGGCCAAGAAGAACTTAACTCTCACAGCTGCAAGGCGCAGAATGGTAAGGGGAGAGACCCAGTATAATCGTCTTTCAAGGTTTGCTCAGGAGATCCCGGATGAGCTGCTTGATCGCAACAAGCCACTTACCGCAGCATCATTCCTCTATGACGGAGGAGAGTCAATTGACGATGACTTTGAGTATACCGGTGATGATGATTTTTCAGACGGCGGATATTCGGGAATAAAGCCGTCCTTTGCAAAGGGATTTGCAAAAAGTGCGTCCAAGAGCTCTTTTGACAGTGGGAAATCAGAACTGGCCAACACCTACAAATTAAAAGCTAAGCCAAAGCCCAAGGTAACTAAGCCAAGAGCTGTGCCCGATAAGCCATATATTGCCGGAGCAGGCGCAACCCATGCCAAGGGGCAGCTTGCGGGAATTTCCAAGGGAATGCCCATGAAGGCTGAGACTCCTGACTATACTGTGGGTGACAGAGTGTCCCATGTGAAGTACGGAGAAGGCACGGTCACAGGCCTTGAACAGGGACCAAGAGACTACAAGGTAACGGTAATGTTCGACGGCCCGGGGCAGAAAGTGATGTATGCGGCTTTCGCAAAACTTAAGAAAATATAACTGTATATCATGTTATAATGATTACATCAAACAAATTTATGGAGGGGTTATAAATGGAAGTAAAATCAAAAATCGAAGACATAATTGAAATGACACGTATCAATGAGCTCCTGGATAAGAGAGAGGCAGCTAATGCCAAGAAGCCTTCCAACGTGATCCTTTGGATTCTGGCTGTACTTGGAGCAATCTCTGCAGTTGCAGTTATTTCATTCCTTGTATATCGCTATATGACTCCTGCGTTTGAAGATGATTATTACGATGATGACTTCGATGATTTCGAAGATGACTTTGAAGACGAGGACTTCATCAGAGAAGGCTAAAGTTTATTGTGAAGAAAAAAGATATTATTGAGGGAATTGTAAAGAAAGTTGAATTCCCTAACAAAGGAATTGTTGAAACAAATGAAGGGAAGGTCATCGTAAAGGGTGTCCTTCCCGATCAAAAGGTATCTGTCCAGATTACCAAGCTTAGAAAGGACAGGGCAGAAGGAAGAGTGGTTGAGGTTCTCGAGGAATCTCCTGATGCGCAGGAGAGCCCCTGCATACACTTCGGAAAGTGCGGTGGATGCAGTTATCTCACTATGCCATATGTCAAGGAACTTGGTCTTAAGGAACAGCAGGTCAAGACACTTTTAAAGCACGCTATGGACAGACAGGAAGGCAAGTTTACCTGGGAAGGTATCAAGACCAGCCCGGTTAAGTTTGCGTACCGTAATAAAATGGAGTTCACCTTTGGTGACGACTCAATAGGAGGCCCCCTTTGTCTTGGTATGCACAAGAGGGGCAGTTTTTATGATATTGTCACAGTCTCAGGATGCAGGATTGTGGACGATGATTACAAGGCTATTCTCTCAGCGACACTGGACTATTTCGCGCCCATGTATGAGAGAAAAGAGATCTCTTTTTACCACAGAATGAAGCAGGTGGGATACCTTAGACACCTACTTGTCAGGAAGGCTGTCAAGACAGGAGATATCCTTGTTGACCTTGTTACCACAACTCAGGAGGAGCATGACCTGAAGGGCTTTGCGGATGTGCTTTTATCTCTTAATCTTACAGGCAGGATTGCCGGTATCCTTCATACCAGGAATGATTCTTTGGCGGATGCTGTTATAGACGAAGGCACAGAAATCCTCTATGGTCAGGACTTCTTCTATGAGTATCTGCTGGGACTTAAGTTCAGGATCACTCCGTTCTCGTTCTTCCAGACAAACAGTTTGAGCGCTGAAGTGCTTTATACTACGGTCAGAGGATACATCAGAAGCTTATATGACCAGAAGAAGATAAGTCAGGATGAGGTCATCTATGACCTGTACTCAGGAACCGGCACCATTGCGCAGCTCCTGGCTCCTGTTGCCAATAAGATCATCGGCGTTGAGATTGTCGAAGAGGCTGTCGAGGCTGCCAGAGAGAACGCCAGACTCAACAACCTTGACAACTGCGAGTTCATCTGCGGAGATGTCCTCAAGGTCCTTGATGAGATCGAGGACAAGCCTGATTTCATCATCCTTGACCCGCCTCGTGACGGCATCAATCCCAAGGCTCTCCAGAAGATCATCGGCTACGGAGTTCGCTACATGATCTACGTCTCCTGCAAACCCACATCCCTCGCCCGCGACCTCGAGATCCTTCAGAACGCCGGCTACGAGATGACAAGGGGCGTTGCCGTGGATCAGTTCCCCTGGACAAGCCATGTGGAGACTGTATGTTTATTGTCCAAACTGCATGAAGCGAAGCACCATGTCAATGTAAAAGTAGATATGGATGAACTTGATCTAACAAGTGCGGAGGCTAAGGCAACATACAAAGAGATTGAGGAGTGGGTGCAGGAGCACTAC
>JAFSTR010000111.1 GCA_017445665.1 Butyrivibrio sp.
GGGTTCATTTTGGTTGATAAAAACAAGCTGATATCAATGATTTGCCCCAAAATGACCCCCTGACTCCGTCCCCAGGGACCATTTCGCTACACGTTCTCAGAAATTTGTACATATACAAGTTGATAAAAATGTATAATATTCACATTGACTGCCTGTACAGGTTATGGGAACATGATTGTGCAGGAAAAAACACAATCAGACGAGATAACAGGCGTGGCTAAATATCAAAATGTAATTAATTGGATAAATGAAAATATCGATACCGGAGCCCTCAACCCCGGGGAGAGGATACCATCTGAGAATGAGCTCTGTGCCAGGTTTGGCCTGAGCCGTCAGACCATCAGACATGCTATTGCCAAGATGGCTGAGGATGGGCTTTTGGAGAGCCGTCAAGGGAGCGGGACTTATGTTGCAGACCAGAGGGCTGAAGAGGGCGAGAGAAATGTGATCGCGGTTGTTACAACTTATGTGGATGATTACATCTTCCCCAGTACCATAAGAGGAATTGAGAGAACATTGAGTGACAAGGGATATTCCATGCAGATTTCCCTTTCAAACAATACTGTTGGCAAGGAGAGGCAGATCCTTCAGGACCTTTTGGGAAGAAGCGATGTGGCGGGTCTTATCATGGAGCCTGTTAAGAGCGCTCTTCCAAACCCGAACATGGACTTGTACAGGAAGCTTCTGGACAAGAAGATCAAGATACTCTTCATAAACTCTTTTTATCCTGAGCTGGATATCCCCCATGTTTCCTTAAGCGATGCCCAGTGTGCCTACAAAGCGGTCCGTGCGCTTATAGATGCTGGGCACAGAGATATAGGATGCGTCCTCAAGCTGGATGATGGTCAGGGACGTGAGAGATATAGGGGGTATCTGAAGGCAATAACGGAAGCCGGCTTGTCTTTTTCCTATGATCATGTCAACTGGATCGATACCATAGACATAGTTAAGGGAAAAGAGGCTCTGATCAAGGCCAGGGAGAGACTTAAGGATTGCACGGCGGTCTTTTGCTATAACGATCAGGTGGCGGGAATGATGATAGAGATGCTATCCGATGAGGGAGTCAGAGTTCCGCAGGACATTTCCGTGATTGGTATGGACGATTCCGATATAGCAAGGCAGGGGAGCTGCGGAGTTACCATTTCATCAATTCCCCATCCCAAGGAGAGACTTGGGGAGAAGGCGGCGCAGAACATGATCAGGATGATCCACGAAGGAAAGCTTTCCTTCAATGCCACCTATGAGTTTGAAGAGGATGTTATTATAAGGGATTCAATTAGCCCACGGGCTTAAACTATAAACACACTTATAAAATGGAGGTTTATTATGGGAGACGCAAAAAAGGCTATTGCAGAGGGAAAGACATTTCTTGGTATTGAGTTTGGCTCAACCAGGATCAAAGCAGTACTTACAGATGAGGAGTATAATCCCATCGCTTCCGGCTCACATGGCTGGGAGAACAGACTGGATAACGGCATCTGGACATACACATTAGATGATGTTTGGGGCGGAGTTCAGGATTGTTACAAGAATCTTGCGGCAAATGTTGAGAAGCAGTATGGGGAGAAGCTCACTACAGTAGGAGCTATGGGATTCTCAGCAATGATGCACGGCTACATGGCATTTGATAAGGACGGAAATCTCCTTGTTCCTTTCAGAACCTGGAGAAACACAATAACAGAAGAGGCTTCAGAGAAGCTTACAGATCTTTTCGGATATCACATCCCTCAGAGATGGAGCATTGCTCATCTCTATCAGGCAATCTTAAACGGTGAAGAGCACATCTCAAAGATTGATTTCTTCACAACTTTGGCAGGTTACGTTCACTGGCAGCTTACAGGTGAGAAGGTTCTTGGTGTGGGCGATGCGTCCGGAATGTTTCCTATCGATTCAGCTACCTGCAGCTACAACGAGAAGATGCTGGATCAGTTTGATGAGCTCATTGCACCTAAGAACCTTGGCTGGAAGATCAGGGATATCATCCCTAAGTCACTTCCTGCAGGCGTATCAGCAGGTAAGCTTACAGAAGAAGGCGCTAAAAAGCTTGATCCTACCGGAACACTTCAGGCAGGCATCGCTGTATGCCCTCCCGAGGGAGATGCAGGAACAGGTATGGTTGCAACCAATTCCGTCGGCGTAAGAACAGGTAATATCTCAGCCGGAACATCTGTATTTTCAATGGTTGTTCTTGAGCACAGCCTCTCAAAGGCATATCCTGAGCTTGACCTTGTTACAACACCAAGCGGCGAAGAGGTTGCCATGGTTCACTGCAACAACTGTACTTCCGACCTCAATGCTTGGGTAGGACTCTTTAGAGAGTTTGCAGGTGCTATCGGCAAGGATGTTGACGACGATACGCTTTACGGAACACTTTATCGCAAGGCTATGGAGGGTGATGCTGATTGCGGTGGACTTCTTGCATACAACTACTTCTCGGGCGAGAGCATCACAGGCTTTAACGAGGGAAGACCTCTCTTCGTAAGAAGACCTGATGATAAGTTCAATCTTTCAAACTTCATGAGAACACACCTCTATACTGCTCTCGGAGCACTCAAAGTTGGTAATGACATTCTTATGAAGGAAGAGAATGTCAAGGCTGATTTCTTCTTTGGCCAGGGCGGATTCTTCAAAGTCAGAGGTGTTGGTGACAGAGTAATGGCAGCAGCTCTTAACACATCCATCAAGCTAATGGAAACAGCGGGAGAAGGCGGCCCTTGGGGTCAGGCTATCCTTGCAGGCTTCATGTGTCAGAAGGAAGAGGGTGAGACCTTGGAACAGTATCTTGCTAACAAGGTATTTAAGAGCGGTAAGGTTGAAACCTGTGAACCTGTAAAAGAGGATGTCGAAGGCTTTGATAAGTTCATGAAAGATTACAATGCAGGTCTTGCAGTAGAGAGAGCTGCTGTAGACAGCCTTAAGTAATATCTGATAAATAATTAGCAATAATTACGGAGCATTGTAATGATGCTCCGTAATATAATGAAAAATGGAGTGAGATTATGTTAGAAGAACTTAAGAAAAAAGTATACGAAGCAAATATTTTACTGCCAAAGTATGGTCTTGTTACCTTTACCTGGGGCAATGTAAGTGCTATCGACAGGGAATCGGGGCTTTTTGTTATAAAGCCAAGTGGCGTAGAATATGATACAATGACTCCGGATGATATGGTTGTCATGGATTTAAATGGCAATAAGGTCGAGGGTAAGCTTAATCCTTCATCAGATACTCCCACACATGTGGAGATCTACAAAGCCTTTAAGGAAGTGGGCGGAGTAGTGCATACCCATTCATCCTATGCTACAAGCTGGGCTCAGGCGGGACGCAGCATTCCATGCTACGGAACGACTCACGCGGATTATTTCTATGGAGAGATTCCATGTGTGAGGTGCCTTAACAAGGACGAGATTGAGAGTGCTTATGAGGAGAACACGGGACATCTCATAGTGAGCGAGTTCGAACGCATGGGAAAAGATCCTGTAGCAGTACCGGCGGTTCTTTGCAAGAATCACGGTGTATTCACCTGGGGTAAAGATGCTCATGAGGCAGTACACAATGCAGTGGTTACAGAGGAAGTTGCCAAGATGGCATTTCGCTGTGAACTTATAAATCCGGAAGTTAAACCTGCTCCACAGGAGCTTCAGGACAAGCACTATTATCGTAAGCACGGAGCAAATGCTTACTACGGTCAAAAAGTAATCACCTGACGAGAGCAGAACTTCCTTGTTTATCAAATTAAAAAGTTTTAGGAGGAATTATGGAGAACAAAGAATTGCAGAAAATTGCAAACGAAGTCCGCAAGGGCATTGTTACAGCGGTTCACGCAGCTAAGGCAGGACATCCCGGTGGATCTCTGTCAGCAGCAGATATTTTCACATATCTGTATTTTGAGGAGATGAACATCGATCCAAAAGATCCAAAGAACCCAGATCGTGATCGTTTCGTTCTTTCAAAGGGACACACAGCTCCGGGTCTTTATTCAGCAATGGCTCAGCGTGGATATTTCCCTGTAGAGGAGCTCACAACTCTTCGTAAGCTTGGATCAAGACTTCAGGGACATCCCAGTATGCAGTACCTTCCCGGACTTGACATGAGCAGCGGATCTCTCGGACAGGGAATCTCAGTTGCTTGTGGTATGGCTCTTTCAGCCAAGCTTGATAACAAGTCTTTCAGAACTTACACACTTCTCGGTGACGGTGAGATTGAAGAGGGACAGGTTTGGGAAGCAGCTATGTTTGCAGGATTCCGCAAGCTGGACAACCTGGTAGTCATTGTTGACAACAACGGACTTCAGATTGACGGACCTATTGATCAGGTATGTTCACCATATCCTATTGATAAAAAGTTTGAAGCGTTCAACTTCCATGTGATCAATGTTGATGCTCATGATTTTGATGCTCTAAGAGCAGCCTTCAAGGAAGCAAGAGAGACCAAGGGCCAGCCTACAGCCATCATCGCACACAGCCTTAAGGGTAAGGGCGTTTCCTTCATGGAAGGTCAGGTTTCATGGCACGGCGTAGCACCTAATGATGAAGAGTACGCTATTGCTATGGCAGATCTTGAGAAGATCGGCAAAGAGCTCGAAGGTTGAGAAGGAGGTTGAAGCATGAGTGAAGTTAAGAAGATAGCTACAAGAGACAGCTATGGAAAAGAACTTATAGAGCTTGCAAAGGTTAATGACAAGGTGGTAGTACTTGACGCAGACCTTGCAGCAGCAACAAGAACCGGATGGTTCAAGAAGGAGTTCCCTGATCGTCACATTGATTGCGGTATCGCAGAGTGCAACATGATGGGAATCGCAGCAGGACTTGCAACAACAGGAAAGATTCCTTTTGTCAGCACATTTGCAATGTTTGCTACAGGACGTGCTTTCGAGCAGGTTCGTAACTCTATCGGATATCCTCATCTTAATGTCAAGATTGGTGGAACACATGCCGGAATCACTGTAGGTGAGGACGGAGCCAGCCATCAGTGTAACGAGGATCTTGCTCTTATGAGAACAATTCCCGGAATGGTTGTTATGTGTCCTGCAGATGACATCGAGGCAAGAGCCTGTGTAAGAGCTGCAGCTGAGCACGAAGGTCCTGTTTATATCAGATTTGGACGTGCTGCATGTCCTGTTGTCAACGACAGACCTGATTACAAATTTGAACTTGGCAAGGGAACAGTATTGCGCGAAGGCACAGATGTAAGTATAATTGCTACTGGAATTGGTGTTGGATCTGCACTTGAAGCTGCTGAGAAGCTTGCAGCTGACGGAATCAGTGCAGAGGTTGTTAACATCTGCACCATCAAGCCTATCGACAGAGAGCTCGTTGTAGCTACTGCCAAGAAGACAGGTAAGGTAGTAACTGTTGAGGAGCATTCTGTAATCGGTGGTCTCGGAAGCGCGGTTTGTGATGTGCTCTCAGAAGAGTGCCCGACTGTAGTTAAGAAGATCGGCATGCAGGACAGGTTCGGTGAGTCCGGATCCGCTGCAGATCTTGTTAAGAAGTACGGACTTGATGGCGACGGTGTTTATGCACAGGTAAAGGAATTTCTTGGTTAATGAACATTTTAAGCCCTTCAATTTTAGCAGCAGATTTTAAAAAACTGGGACAGCAGATCATCGACGTTGATACTGCCGGTGCTCAGTATATTCACATTGACGTTATGGATGGCACTTTTGTGCCATCCATTTCCTTTGGAATGCCACTGATAAAGAGCATAAGAAGTGCCACGGACAAAGTGTTTGACGTGCATCTTATGATCGTGGATCCTATAAGGTATATCAAAGAGTTTGCGGAGATCGGAGCAGACATAATCACATTTCATCTCGAAGCTGCTCCTGATGTACAGGCTGTGATCGATGAGATACACGCCTGCGGCAAGAAGGCCGGCATCTCTATTAAACCGGGAACGGCAGCAGAAGAGCTCATCCCGTACCTTGATAAGGTAGATATGATCCTTGTTATGACTGTTGAGCCGGGATTTGGCGGACAGCCCTTTATAGAATCGAGCTATGACAAGATCAGGGCTGTGAGAGCAATGCTTACTGAAAGAGGTCTTGATACTGATGTACAGGTTGACGGTGGTATCACCAAAGACAACATTCGGAGTGTGATCGAAGCCGGAGCCAACGTAATTGTGGCCGGATCCACAGTATATAGAGGCGACGCTGCACAGAATACCAAAGATTTATTAAAGCTCATGGAATCCTAAAGTTCCATGAGCTTTTTTCTGTAAGTGGTGGGAGTGCATCCAAAGGTCTCACCAAACATTTTCCGGAATAATTTGTAATTGGTAAAACCGTGCTTTTCTAAAATGAGCTTGACCGGAAGATCGGTATCCACCAGATCGTCCCTTATCTTGGAAAGGCGCAGGTCATTCAGGTAATTTGTGTAGGTAATCCCCATATTCTTTTTAAAGAAGTGGCAGAAATACTCTTTTTGCAGACAGGCAACTTTTGAGATCTCATCAAGACTTATGGGAGAGGAATAGTTGCTGTCGAGATAATCCAGGATTGTCTGTATCCTGCCGAAGGTCTTATTCTCCTTCTGGGCTTCTACAGTCTCCATTTCCTGCGAGAAATTGTGATAGATCTGAAACAGGAATTCAAAAACCAGAGAATTGAATCTCAAAATTTCCCCATCAGGCTTAACTTCAAATACGATCTGCATCTGCTTTATGATCTCGATAAGCTGAAGGATCTTGGTCCTCACAATGGGACTTTGGCTGTGACAGTCAAATCCAAAACGCCTTGAGCTTATGTCGGGAATATATCTTTCAAGCAGCGGGTAAGGTATCTGGATCAGAACAGCCTTGTTGCCGTCCAGTGACTTGGTTGAGTGCGGGACTGCGCAGTCAACCAGGTAAACATCCCCTGGCAAAAGAACTGTTGTCTGCCCTCCAACCGTAACATCAACTTCTCCTTCAAGAACATACATGACCTCCATGGCCGAGTGCCAGTGAGTTGGTACATAGGAGCTGGAGTCATTAAATACCCAAAAGAAAATATCAAGTCCGTCTGTAATTCTGTCTCTTTCATGCCTAAATACGGCGTTTTCGGTGTTTTTCATAGTGATGCTATTCTAAACCAGCAAAAACAAAAAAGCAATATTGACCTATAGATTCTCAAGTAAGACTCTTCAATACCCTGACGGCGGATGTTAATATAAGTCCCGCATAGAGGCCAAATGCACAAATTATTGGGAGGTAAAAAACGTATGAAAGGAAGAATCAGTAGAGTTTTGGAACGCGGTTTCGCTCTTGCTCTTTCGGGTATGCTTGCACTGGGAGCAACGGGAATTACCGCCATGGCAGAGGAAGGAGACGCAGTGGAACAGACCGGCGGATCGGCTTTTATCAAAGCAGACGGCAAAAACTTAAGAACTGACTACGGACAGGGAGACATCATTAACCTCAGGGGAACAAACGCAGGAGGATACCTTCTGCAAGAGTTTTGGATGACACCTTCCGGAACATCAGAAGAAGTCTATGACCAGTCAACCATCATAAGTAATCTCACCGAGAGATTTGGAGAAGACGGGGCAAAAGAGCTGATAGCTGCCTGGGAGAGCGCATATTGGCAGGAAGAAGATTTTGCGAATTGCAAAAACATGGGAATGAACTGCATCAGACTTCCGTTCTGGTGGAGAAACCTCGTGGATGAAAACGGTAATTACTACGGATATGATGAGGGAGCGTCAGATCCATACGCTAAGGCCTTTGAGCGGATCGACTGGTTCGTTGATATGTGCTCAAAATATGGTCTTTACGTAGTGATCGATATGCACGGAGTGCCGGGATCACAAAATGGAAGCGACCATTCGGGTGTTGACGGAAAAGATCATAAGGAAACTGCTTCCGAGTTCTTCTTCGGAGACAATGCTGCAGCTAACCAGGAACTATACTACAGTCTTTGGAGAACCATCGCGGACAGATACGAGGGAAATGCTACAGTTGCAGGCTATGATCTCATGAATGAGCCCTACTGTACATACAGATACAACTCTTCTAAGTCGGCAGATGAGCTCCATACAATACTTTGGGACATCTACAACAATGCATACAACGTTATCAGACAGGAAGATGCTGACCATGTAGTTATCATGGAAGCTACCTGGAATCCGGAGGATCTTCCGAATCCGGAAGCTTATGGCTGGGAAAACGTTATGTATGAGTATCATAATTATCTCTACGATGATTATGACAACGTTGGTGGCGGTCAGATTTCCAATATGGAGAACAAGACAAACGCTATTGGAAATGCGGACTATAATGTTCCAAGCTACATGGGAGAGTTCAACTATTTCAACAGCATTGATGCCTGGGATGAGGGACTTGAGCTTCTTACGGAGCTTGGTATCAACTGGACAACATGGACCTATAAGACAATCACAGGCTATGGCAACTGGGGACTTTACCATCATCCTGAGCACATGGACAACGGACTTGATATCTCAACAGCTTCTTTTGACGAGATAAAAGAGGTATGGTCGAACAGCGCAACAAGTGTTGGAAGTTCAAATACTGAACTTATCAATGTTGTCAGCAAGTGGTGCAATGCTCCGACTTATGAGAACACAACAGAACCTGTTACAGCAGAGCCTGTAAGTGACTTTGTAAGTGGCTGGCAGAAGCTTGAGACAGAAGATGAGAATGTATGCACCATAACCGGAGGTAAGCTTGAGGATCAGAGCTTTTACTCAGGTGGCAAGGCAGCAGGAAACATGAATACAGATGTTACTGCTGATAATGTTGCCGCGGACTGGTCAAATATCAACTATCTTACCTTTACCGTAAAGGCGGCAGATAAGGGTAAATACCCTATCGTTATGCATTACAACGGTGATGATGACAAAGAGATCCTTGTTAAAGTCGGAGATCAGGATGCTCAGCTTGTGCAGGTTCCAAGGCTATCCGGCGGTGCATGGGATAAGATGCACGATGTTGTTGCTTATGTTGACCTTGAGAAGGGTGAGAATACAGTCAGGATATCCGGCGCTCTTGGAAGCGGTTGGATGAACATTGACTATATCGCAACAACAAGACACTTTGTAACGGTAAAAGAGGACGGAACTCTTCGTCTTGAAGGTGAGTTTTTCTACACTAACGCAGGACTTGAAGGACAGTCTTTCTTCTCAGCAGGCTATGCAGTCGGAAACCTCAATACTCACGTTACATTTGATGAGATTGCTGATGACTGGTCCAACATGAAATATGTTGATTTCATGATCTTTGCGGAAAAAGAGGGTGATTACCGCGTTACATGGCACTGGAACGGAAACGGCGCCGATGGAATGACTGCGGTTTACAGACTTAACGGTGGCGAGAACACTGCTATAACTCTTGATAACGCAGGTGCTCCATGGAACTCAATGAACAAGTCAGAGCTTACTATGCACCTTCAGGAAGGCTTTAATGAATTCAAGCTCTCAGGAACAATACTTAATCAGGATCACTGGGCAAATATTGACTGTATCGACATCATAAGTCTTGATGCTATTGAGGAGCCTGACGGATTCCCCGAGGTTACAAGCGGCTTTAACAGAGTTAAGGGCGATGCGATCTCTTTTGACGAGAGTAAGGTGTCAGTTGCTGTAAATGCTGAATATGCAGGTGAGTACCGTTACTATGTCGGATACAAGACCGAAGGAGATGAGTCGGCCTTCAGGACCGTATTTGGTTCTGTCATCCTCACAGAGGGTGAAAACACAGTAACAGCAGATAACGAGGCAGCTGAGGGTGAGACGCCTGTATTCTTTGATCTCTCCGTTTCACCGATCACTGTTATTGAAGAGACCGGAGCAGAGAGATATGAGGCAGAGGACCACGCTGTAAGATCAGCCAACAATCCTCCTGCCGAGCATCAGAGTTTCTATTCTGGACGCGCAAACGAAAACGGTGTTGGCGGAATGGGTGCAACTGTAAGCTCCTTTACTGTGGGCGACGATATCATCGCAAGGAAACTCAACTACACAGATTACAGTATTTTTGTGGGAAAAGAGGGAACTTACAAGATCACTGTTGCCGGAAACGGGGCAGGTGTGAATATGACAGCGGTTTATCAGCTCAATGACCACCCAAGCGTATCCTTTGAACTGCCTAATGACGGTCAGGGCTGGGATCACATGGTTTATGCCGATATCGAAGTGAAGCTTAATGCAGGCTATAACAGACTGATCCTTGGCGGAACCTACAATGGTGACTGGCTCAATTATGACTATATAGATGTAGTATCACTGGATGCTGAGACTCCGGATGATCCTGAAGATCCTGATGATCCGGACGAACCCGGCACACCTGATGATCCTGATACACCGGATACACCTGATGATCCTGATACACCGGACATACCGGATCAGCCTGACACACCCGATCAGCCCGATCAGCCGGATACACCGGATCAGCCACATAACCCGGGACATGATACGCCCGCAGTTTCACATGTGGTAGTAGCTGTAGTCAGGGCAGTAGTCAAGACTGCAGTTAAGATTATCAGCTGGATAGCAGGTCTTTTCCGCTGGTAATAAAAGCTGAAAATAAAAACGTTTTTGTGGAAATAATAGAAATTTTTATTGTTTAATTGTCGCAAATATACAAAATTACGCCAAGTATATTGTAAATATAGACACAAAATGCTAGACTACAAATATCAAACAAATAAAAACGTTTTTATTACGGCTTCAAGCGCTTTTGGGAGGTTTTAATGAGGAACAAATGGATTTCCGGGATCAGTGCAGTGTGCCTGATCCTGCTACTCCCATTTTTCAACTGGATAAGGGTCGTGAACCTGGTGGACCTGTTTTCAAGGATAGGTGTCACCAAGGACATGGCAGCAGATCTGCTTACAGGATATAACCTGTACAATCTGCTTTCCTTTGTCCAGTATGCAAATCAGGGAGTTTTGGGACTGTTCGCAATGGTCCTGCTAATACTTGCAGCAGCAGCTATTTACTTTAATGCAGCATTTATCATCCGGACCGTATTCGGACTTAAGAAGGGAAAAGGGGAACTTGGACTTCTGGCAGCAGGTAAGTGCGCATTTCTGTTCCAGTTTCTGACTGCAGCAGCAACACTTATTTTTATTGTTTTTTCAAACAGACATTTTAAGACCACCGGCTTTGCTCCGGGGGCAGCGGTAATCATATCGCTGGTGATATCTCTTTTGTCTTATATCTACATCAAGATCCTTGAGAAAAGAGAGAGAGAGAAATACAGAGAGCACGGCCTTTGGGTTGAGCTAAAGAGAAACTGGGTACTGTTTGTCATGTTGATACCTACATTCATCTACTTCATGATCAACAACTACCTGCCAATGCTGGGTGTTTACTTCGCATTTACATCCTTCAACTTCAGAGACGGACTCTGGTCCAGTCCTTTTACCGGATTTAAGAACTTTGAGTTCCTTATCAAGGCTGACCTGTTCAGACTCACCAAGAATACAGTACTTTACAACGTTGTATTCATCGGTGTCGGCAATATCCTTCAGATCATATTTGCCATTCTGGTCAGCAGGGTAACAGTCAAGTGGTTCAAAAAGACTTCACAGACCCTGATGTTCATGCCATACTTCGTATCCTTCGTTATCCTGAAGGTTATCGTGTATAACGTCTTTGAATATCAGTACGGTCTTATCAACAACCTGGTTACACAGATGGGCGGAGAGCGGATTGACTTCTACAACAATCCTTCCTACTGGCCTTTCCTGATCACCTTCTTCTATCTCTGGAAGAACATCGGATACGGAATGGTTGTATACCTTGCAACCATCATGGGTATCGACAATGAGATCTATGAGGCAGCCAGAGTTGACGGAGCAAATGACTTGCAGCAGATCTGGTACATCACACTGCCGCATATCAAGCCGACCTTCATCATCCTTCTTCTGTATGCACTTGGAAGCATCATGAAGGGACAGTTCGAGCTCTTTTACCAGCTCATCGGTAACAACGGCGTATTGTTCAACGCAACGGACATCTTTGACACATATGTTTACAGGATCACAATGACACAGCCGCTTTCCATTGGACTTGGAACGGCAGCAGGCCTTTACCAGTCCCTGTTCGGATTCCTGATCATCGTAATTGTTAACTATGTGGTTAAAAAGAGAAATCCGGAATACGCATTATTCTAAGAAAGGAGCACATTATGGCAAGAGATTTGGATTACGAGCCTTCAGCGCCAAAGACCATAAAAAAGTCCACCGGCACCAAGGTTTTTGAGGCCATAGCATATACCCTTCTGGTAATAGGATCGATCGTATGCGTGCTGCCTTTTATAATAATCGTTTCGGGCTCCTTTACGGATAACGCTACGATACTTACACAGGGATATTCACTTCTTCCAAGGGACTTTACATTATCTGCTTATCAGACAATCTTTAAGTCTCCCAAGGATATCCTGCAGGCCTATAAGATGACCATATATTACACGGTTGTCGGCACGGGCCTCGGACTTATGATGATAACCCTCACGGGATATGTTATTTCAAGAAAAGAGTTTAAGTACAGAAATACAGTATCTTTCATGATCTACTTCACCAGTATCTTCGGAGGAGGAATGATCCCCTGGTACCTGATGTATGCAAACGTACTTGGACTTAAGGGGTCAACGCTGGCTATCTGGTTCCCGGCTCTTATGAGTCCGTTCCTGGTAATCCTTATGAGAACCTTCATTGTGGGAGCGGTTCCCGATGCGATCACAGAATCAGCCAAGATTGACGGGGCCGGACATTTCACGATCTTCTTCAGGATAGTACTTCCGGTACTTAAACCCGGACTTGCTACAGTAGGTCTTTTCCTGGCACTTGGTTACTGGAATGACTGGTACAGATCATCAATGTTCAGTACCAATTCATCCACATGGCAGCTGCAGTTCTACCTCTACGATCTGCTCAATGCCACAACAGCCATGAAGCAGATGGCATCCAATGTAAGCATGAAGACAGCGGACCTTCCTACAGAGTCGGTCAAGCTGGCAATGGCAGTGGTAGCTACAGGACCTGTACTTTTGTTCTACCCCTTCGTACAGAAATTCTTCGTTTCGGGAATTACGGTAGGGGCGGTAAAAGGCTGAGAGAACCAAAAAGTAAATTATTTCATATACAAAGGAGGCAAATATGAAAAAGAAAGTTTTAGCAACATTGTTATCTATGGCAATGGTAGCCGGTGTGATCACAGGTTGTGGCGGAGCCGGAACACAGTCAGCAGCTGATCAGCTGGCTGAGCAGGGCGTTACAGAGATCCCTGCAGCAGAAACAACAACAGAGGCTACAGAGGCTGAGGCTCCTGCAGCAGAGGCAACAGAGCTTGATCTCTCACAGCAGGTTGACCTCGTGTTCTATGTAATGGGTGATGCTCCCCAGGATGAGGAACTTGTTGAGGCAGCTCTCAATGAGAAACTCCTTGAGAAGTGCAACGCAACTGTTGATATGCAGTTCTCAACATGGACAGATTTCCAGCAGAAGTACGCTAACGAGATCACTGCTCAGAGTGCAGACCTTATCTACATCGCTAACTGGCTCAACTATGGACAGCTCGCAAGCAGCGGTGCTTTCGAAGAGCTCGACGACATGCTTGATACAGTAGCACCTGATCTCAAGGCACTTGTAGGTGAAGCAAACCTCAATATGTGCAAAGTTGGCGGAAAGATCTACGCAGTACCTAACACATGGGCTGAGTATGTATGTAACGGTGTTAAGTACAGAGAGGACCTCAGAGCAAAATATGATCTTCCTGTACCTGATTCACTTGAGAACCTCGAGGCATACCTTCTTGGAATCAAGGAGAATGAGCCTAACCAGGGACTTCTTACAGTAACAACAGAAGAGAGCCAGGGACTTAAGACCGGTTTCGATGCTGCCTGGGCACTTAACTTCAAGTACAACTGGGTTGCAAACAACGGTCTTGACTACGGTCTTGCAGCAAACTATGACACACC